>DASPIL010000033.1 GCA_035629175.1 Verrucomicrobiia bacterium
CGTTGATCACTCTGGAAACCATGTGGCGCAACCAACGTTGGCGGCTGCTCTTTCCCCACGCCAACTCCTGGAACCACCTACGCAACTGATTACTCGCGCATCAGTGCTCCATCTCACCCCCTCAAAATCTGATGTGCGCCCGTCGAAGCGCAGGTTCCCAAAACCTGTTGAATCGCGGGCCGGTTTTCTGTCCGCTTGACGACTCTGCCGACCTTTCAGACGCTCTGCCCCATGCGCATCCATTTCTTCGGAGCCACAAGAACCACCACCGGCTCGATGTATCTGTTGGAGGTGAACGGAAAGAAGCTGCTGCTGGAGTGCGGCCTTTTTCAGGGGCGTCGCGATGAAACAATGGACCGCAACCGCCACTTTCCATTCAACCCCGCAACTGTCGATGCGGTCGTGCTAAGCCATGCGCACATCGATCATTGCGGAAATCTACCCAACCTGTGTGTCCAGGGATTCGAGGGGAACATCTATTGCACGTTTGCGACGCGTGACCTGGCGAGCGTGATGCTTGAAGACTCCGCGCAAATTCAGCAGGCGGATGCCGCGTTTGTATCGAAGAAGCGCGCAAAGCAGGGGCTTCCTCCCGTGAAGCCGCTTTACACGCCGACGCAGGCAGAAAAGGCGGTGCGGCAGTTCGTGGCGATCAACTACGACCGGCCCTTTCCAGTGCTCGATGGGGTGAGCGTGACGTTTCGGGACGCGGGTCACATTCTGGGTTCGGCGCAAGTGGTGCTCGATGTGCAGGAGGGAGCGCGGCGCTTTCGTTATTTGTTCTCGGGCGACATCGGGCGCGGGAACGATGACATCCTGCGCGACCCGCACGTGGTCGAGGACGTTGACTTCCTGCAGATCGAGAGCACATACGGCGCGCGGGTTCATTCTCCCAAGAGCAACGCGAACGAGGAAGTCGGCCGGCTTGTGCGCGACACGGTTGAGCGTGGCGGCAAGGTGATCATCCCGTCGTTCTCAGTCGGGCGCACGCAGCAGATTGTCTACACGCTGCACCAGCTCGCCGATGCCGGGCAGTTGCCGAGCATTCCCATGTTTGTGGACAGTCCGCTCAGCGTGAATGCGACCGAGATCTTCCGCCTGCACCCGGAATGTTTCAACGAACGCATCTACCAGTTCCTGCGCGAGCGGGAGAATCCGTTCGGCATGGAGAATCTCACCTACATCCGTGAAGCCGCACGCTCCATGAAACTGAACGACCTGCAGGGACCGGCATTGATCATCAGCGCTTCAGGCATGGCCGAGGCCGGGCGCATTCGCCATCACCTCAAGAACAACATTGGCGATCCAAAAAACCTGGTGCTCTTCGTCGGATATTGTGCCGAGCACACGCTGGGCGCCCAGATCCTGAACGGGAGAAATCCCGTGAACATCTTTGGAGAGCCGTATCATGTCGGAGCGCAGGTGGCCTCGATCGACTCGTTCTCAGGCCATGCCGACAAGAATGAACTGGGCCAGTACGTGGAGCGGCTGACGGGGCCGTTAAAGAAAATCAGCGTGATTCATGGCGAGGAATCGCAGGCCCTCGCGTTCGGTGAAACGCTGCGCCAAATGAAGCCGCATGCGGAAGTGATTGTTCCCGAACTGCGCCAGACCCTCGACGTCTGACCGCGTGCGGGTGGTCAGTCGCGGAAATTGATGAACTGCACGGGGACGGGAAAGTCGTGGTCGCGCACGGCTGCAATCACCGTTTGAAGTTCATCACGGCTTTTTCCGTTTACCCGGATCGCGTCGCCCTGGATTTGGGTCGTCACCTTGAACTTGCCGTCGCGAATGAAGCTGGTGATCTGTTTTGCAACAACGCTTTCGATGCCCTGCTTGATCTTGATGCTTTGACGGGCGTGGCCGAGAGGGGAGATGTCGGGCTCCGCGGCTTCAACGCTTTTCAGGCTGATGCTGCGCTTTGCCAGTTTTCCGATCACGATCTCGTTGAGGGTCTTCACCTTGAAATTATCCTCGGCGCTGAGTTTGATCTCGTTCTTCTCGAGCGTGATCTCGGCTTTGCTCCCCTTGAAATCGAAACGGTTCGCCAATTCCTTCTTGGCCTGGTTGACGGCGTTCTCGATTTCCATCGAGTTGACTTCGGAGACTATGTCGAATGACGGCATGGCGCGGTAGCCTAATTAAGAGTGTTCAAAAGAAAAGTCTGAAACGGCGCAAAAACAAGAAGTTGAAGTGCAGAAAGTGAAGGGCTTTGTTCCCAAATTCACATGATTTTTTGAAGGACAAACCCGGGCGTTTCCTGAATCATGGCGCGCGCCGCCGGTCCGCGGAACACATCAGCGGAACCGGGGGCCTGAACTGAATCTGCCAAACACGAAAAAGGACATAAGAATGAGCTACGGTTTGAATATTCGCGCGGAAGGCGCCCTCGATTTTCTTTCGCTCGGTGCCCTGGTGCATCGCCTCGATCCCGGCATCATCCCCTTCCGAAAAGCGAATCACTGCGACATTCACGTCAGCGGCGGTGAATTCAACGTTGCCGCCAACCTCGCGGATTGCTTCCGGCTGAACACAGGCGTTGCGACCGCGATGGTTGATTATCCAATCGGCGACTTGATCGCGGAGCGGGTGCGCGCGATGGGAGTGAAGCCGTTTTACAAACGGTTCAAGCATGACGGCGTTCGCGGACCCAACATGGCAACGGTTTATTCGGATCGGGGCCAGGGCGTGCGTGCGCCTGTCGTCTTTTACAATCGCTCGAACGAAGCCGCGGGCCAGCTCAAGCCCGGGGATTTCGATTGGAAACAGATCTTTGGCGCGGGAGTGCGGTGGTTTCACAGCGGAGGCATTTTCTCGGCACTGTCGGAAACCACCGGCGAATTGATCGTCGAAGCCATGAAAGCAGCGAAGGCTTCGGGCGCGGTCACATCGTTCGACCTGAATTACCGCCAGAAGCTTTGGGACATCTGGGGCGGACAAACGAAGGCGCTCGATGTCCTTGGACGAATCGTGCAACACGTGGACGTTCTCGTCGGCAATGAAGAGGATTTGCAGAAGGGGCTCGGCATTGAAGGGCAGGATGTGGAATCCAAATCGAAGCTTGATCCCTCCGCGTTCTACGCCGTCATTGATAAGGCCGTTAAAAAGTTTCCGAATGTTAAAATTGTCGCGACGACGCTTCGCGAGGTGCATTCGACGAACCGCCACAGCTGGGCCGCGGTTGCATGGATCAACGGCACGACATTTCAGTCGCCGACCTGTGAGCTCGACGTTGTGGATCGTGTGGGAGGTGGTGACGGTTACGCCGCGGGATTTTTCTACGGGCTTCTCTCCGGGGCGTCCGAGCAGGAAGCGGTCAACCTTGGCTGGTCACATGGCGCGCTGCTGACGACGTTTCCTGGCGACACGACGATGTCCACGGTGGAACAGGTTCGATCCTTTGCAAAAGGGGGATCCGCACGCATCCAACGGTAATCTTGATTCCCGCGCGCAGTATCGGCGTTCATCAGTGTGATTCATCCAACGGCAATCGTTGATTCGGCTGCGACCCTGGACGCCAGCGTTGAAGTGGGCCCGTATTCAGTGATCGAGGCGGGTGTTTCGATTGGCCCCGGGAACATAATCGGGCCGCACGTGGTGATTTCGCGCGGCACAGCAATCGGAGCCCGCAATCGATTCCACGCTGGATGCGTCATTGGCGACGCTCCGCAGGACCTCAAGTATCGGGACGAAGCGACCAGGGTGGTGATTGGCGACGATAACGTGTTTCGCGAACACTTCACGGTGCATCGTTCGACTTCGCTTGTGCAGAACACGGCCATCGGTTCGCACAATTTCTTCATGGCGAATTCCCATGTCGGGCACAATTGCGTGGTGGGCAATCACGTGATCGTTGCAAATGGCGCCTTGCTGGCGGGCCACGTGACGATCCAGGACCGGGTCTTCATTTCCGGGAACTGCCTTGTGCATCAGTTCACGCGCGTTGGGACCCTGGCGATGATGCAGGGCGGATCGGGGGTCAGCAAAGACCTGCCGCCCTTCACAATCGCGCGGCGTCAGAATGAAATTTGCGGGCTCAACATCGTGGGTTTGCGGCGCGCCGGTTTCACACCGCAGCAACGGATTGAACTGAAGCGGCTGTATCATGCCCTCTTCCGATCGGGGAAGAACCTTCGGGAGGCGGTTGCGGCCGCCCGGGACTTCACCGCCGGGCCTGCGAGGACGATGCTCGACTTTCTTGGCGAGTCCCAGCGTGGGTTCTGCGCGGAAAGGTCCGGGAAGTTGCGAGGAGACAACGAAGAAGTTCGGGATTAGCTTTTGACCTGCTGAATATTGTGCGGTAGCATTCGCTCCGAAATGCTTTTCCGCTTCTGCAGTCGTCTAAGGAGCGCGGTGCCAGCCGTCAGGTTGGTGAGTCTTTTCGTGTGTTTGTCTGCCTTCCAGATGCTCGCGGTTGAGCTGCCATCGGCGGAGTCGTTTTCCGGTTCTACAACCACGGCTGAATCGGACAACACGGCGC
Organism: Verrucomicrobiia bacterium; assembly: GCA_035629175.1. NCBI lineage: Bacteria > Pseudomonadati > Verrucomicrobiota > Verrucomicrobiia > Verrucomicrobiia bacterium. Next base: position 4,481 of record DASPIL010000033.1, read on the forward strand.
CTCCGCGTAAGATCAAGCTTCCCGATTTTCCAACAGATTTCAGCGGCCTGCGGAACAGCGGGCCGGACACGGGCGCGCCTGTGCCGAGGCCGCCGCGTCCCGCTGTGCGACAGCCGCAACGAAGCGTGCTCGACAGTCCGGGCAACTGGGGGTTCGCAACAGCTGAGGATGTCATCCAGGAATACATGACGAAGGTTAACGGCAAGGTTCCGGCGCTGATGCCTGATGGCCGTGACTGGAATTCACTTTCGCCCGTGGAGCGCTATTACGAGCGGCAGATGCGCGGTCAGACGGCGACAAATGCAGCGCCTCCGATGGAGCTTCCTTCGTTTAGCGGAATGCCCGGATTGAATGGGCCTAGCGCTTTGGACGCATTCCATGGTGAACGTGCGGGGAACGAACCGGTTTCCCGGCTTGAAGGGCTTCCCGACTTGCTGGGGCTGCGGAATAATCCGTTTTCACCCGATGCCATCCGGCAGCGCGATTCGCAGCAGCGCCAGATGGAAGCCTTCCGAAAGGCGTTGGACCTCGCCAAACCGCATTATGCTCCCGTGAACACGGACACCGCGGTTTCAGCGGATCGAAACAATCCGTGGAACACGTGGCAGGCGCCGGCTTACGGGACTCCGGCCAACATGGCGCCTACGGCGTATCCGCCGATCTCCGGGGTTTATCAAAACCCGGCGGTGCCGACGGCCATTCCTTCCGCGCCAACTGCGCCCACAGCGCCGGTGTCTCCGGACCAATATACTTCCACGGCGCCGGCCCCAAGCCCGACGAGGGTCGCTCCGCCCCGCGCCGATTTCTCGTTTCCGCAACGCGCTTTCTAGCCTAATCCCATCGCAGCACTGTCACTTCCGTCCCCGCGGACACCGTTGTACGGGGAGGCACTTCCAGCAGTGCATTTGCTTCCGCGAGCGAACTTAACGCGTGTGACGCTTGCAAACCTGGCGCATGAACTTCCCCGTGCGCGGTCAATTGAACGCGTAAAAAATGGCGGCGATCTCCTCCGTTGCTTACAGGTTGGGCCAGGCGCGCGCGAATTTTTTCCAATGAAATGTCGATCGCGCCCTGCCATCGAAGGAGCGCGGGCCGAACCAGCAACAGGAATGTTACGAAGGCCGACACGGGATTTCCTGGAAGACCAAAAAGAAATCGAGATTCGATTTCCCCGAATACAAAAGGGCGGCCGGGTTTGATCGCCACTTTCCAGAAATCCTGCCTCCCGCCAAGTTCCTCGAATGCGCTTTTCACAAGATCCAACTCGCCGACTGAGACGCCGCCGCAGGTGATCACGAGATCGTTTGCTGCGAACGCACGCTTCAGGGCGGAGCGCGTGGCGTGCGGGTCATCGGGCACAATGGGCATCACCTCGGCGATCCCACCGCTTCGCGCAACAAGGGACGCCAACGCAGCACGGTTGCTTTCATAGATTCCGCCTGGAGGCAGTGGTTCTCCGGCTGGATGCAATTCCGAACCTGTCGCCAGAACGGCAACGCGCGGTCGCCGGCCCGCCTCCACCTCCGAGACTCCAAGGGCAGCGAGCAGCGCAATGCGACCCGCGTTCAACTGCTCACCCTTGCGCGCTATTTCCGCTCCACGTTCCACGTCTTCTCCCTGGAAACGAACATTCTCCCATGGCTTGGCCGAATCGCACACGCTGACGAGATCGGGTGTGGCCGGATCCAGCTCGCTATCTTCCTGCATGACCACGGCATCTGCCCCGGCGGGAACCATCGATCCTGTGAACACGCGCATTGCCTCTCCCGATTGGATGGCCAGGTCCGTGTGCTGCCCGGCTGCGACTCGTCCCACCACGCGCAAGTGCACAGGGGAGCCTTTCGCAGCCTGGGCAATGTCGGAAGCGCGGACAGCGTAGCCATCCATGGAAGAGTTGTTGAATCCTGGGAGATTCAGCGGCGCGGTAATCCCCTGCGCAAGATATCGGCCATCGGCCTGGGGCAGGGGAATGCGTTCGGAAGCGGACGCGGGGAGCCTGGACAATATACGTTGAATCGCGTCTTCAAGTTCCAGCATGGGCGGAATCTAGAAAACTCCCGGCGCGGTTGAAAGTTCAACGTGCGCCTGTCACCTGCCGAATTTGAGAAGGGCGGCCCCGCGATTAATGGGCCGCGGTCAGCACGAGCACCTGTTCCAGGGTGGAAACGCCGTCGCGAACCTTGTCGAGCGCGACCATCCGCAACGTTCGCATTCCCTGGCCGATGGCAATCTTTCCCATCTCACGCGTGTTCGCGCGGGAGATGATGAGTTTGCGGATTTCATCGCTGACAGTCATGGCCTCGATGATTGCGAGACGACCCGCATATCCGGAATTCTTGCAGCGATCGCAACCGCGTCCCCGATAGAGCGTCACGCCATCAAACGTGCTCGGGTCGATGTTCAGGTCTTTGTACATCTTCTCGGGATAGGTGACGGGTTCCTTGCAATGCGAACAGATGCGGCGCATGAGGCGTTGCGCGCAGGACAGGATCACGGACGAAGAAATCAGAAATGGCGCAATCCCCATGTCGTCCAGGCGCGCGATGGCTCCTGGAGCGTCGTTACAATGCATCGTGCTTAAGACCTGATGCCCCGTGAGCGCCGCTTCGATTGCAATTTCCGCGGTCTCCGTGTCACGGATTTCACCAATCATGATGATGTCTGGATCCTGGCGAAGAATGGAGCGGAGCGCGTTGGCGAATGTCAGGCCGATTTCCTTTTTGACGGGCACCTGGTTGATGCCTGGAATCTGAAATTCGACGGGATCTTCAACCGTGATGATGTTGTAGATCGGGTTGTTCAGCTCGTTAAGGGCCGAATACAACGTCGTCGTTTTGCCTGAGCCAGTGGGGCCTGTGACGAGAATGAGCCCGTGTGGAGCGTCGACGGCGGTTTTGACCTGCTGGAACGTGTCGGGATCGAGCCCCAGTTTGTCCAGGCTTGCGGAAAGGTTCGACTTGTCGAGAACGCGCAGCACGATTTTTTCGCCATGCACGGTCGGCATGATCGAGACGCGGAGATCGTAATCCTTGCCGCTCACGCGCACCCTCATGCGGCCGTCCTGGGGCAGCCGGCGTTCGGCAATGTCCAGGCTGCTCATGATTTTAAAGCGCGACGCAAGGGCGAGTTGCAATTGCTTCGGCGGCGGGGTGGCATCGAGCAGGACGCCGTCAACGCGATACCGCAACTTCATCCCGCGCTCGTAAGGCTCAATGTGAATGTCGCTCGCGCGGTCCTTGATGGCCTGGATCAATATAAGATTGGCGAGCTTGATGACGGGCGCTTCTTCGCTGGAGGCGGCGAGCTGGTCCAGGTTGACTTCCTCTACGGCTTCCTTCGCAACCTCGAGGTTATCATCCTCCTCGGCATTCTCCTGTTTCTGGGCATCCTGGATGATGTCCTCCATGCTGCCGCCCTTGGCAGCATCAAGGCTGGCGAGCTTGTCCAGAATCGCCTTTTCCGACGCAATCATCGGCGAGACTTCCAGCCGTGTGATTCGGCGAACGTCGTCGAGGGCGAGAACGTTCAGCGGATCCGCCATCGCGATGAACAGCTTGTTCTCGAGGCGCGAAACCGGAATGACCTTGTGATTCTGGGCCACGTCGCGCGGGAGCAATTCGGCGACTTCGGGAAGAATGGTGATGCGGGGCAGGTTGACGGGCGCGGTGTTGAGGACGCGGCCCATGCAGACAGCCATGTCCTGCTCGCTGACGTAAGCTTTCTCGAGAATGAGCTTGAGCAGGCGGGTCCCGCCCTTTTTCTGTTGGTCGAGAAGTTCCTCGACCTGCTTGGCCGTGAGCAGCCCGTCTTCAACCAATGCGTCGGCGATGCGTTCGCCAAATGATTTCACTGCAGCCATAGGTTAACGAAATGCTTTTTGCAGGACCTTGACGATTTCCGTGGGCGTGGTCAGATACCACAACAACCTGTACGGCGTCGCCGCCGCGAGTTCCTTGGCTGCCTGTTGGTTAAACGGATTGGCAGTCGCCACGAGCACCGATTTGCTCATGCGATCAAATGGGAGGACGCACCAGTGCTGGCAAATCTGCGCAGGGAACCCGCGCGACAGGTCGATGTCGACGTCATACTTCTCCAGAGGCAGATACGAAAGGCGCGACTTGTCACTCAGAAGCTTCAGCGACTTGTCCACAGGGACGATCCCCTTGTCGGCAAGAATCTGGATGAACGGTTCCACGATGCCTGAAGGGGCGGTTGAACCCGGCGAGACCCAGCAAAGGTCGAAGTCGCCAGCGGTGATCAGCTTGCTGTCGACAAAAATCTTCTGCAACGCCTGCCTGCCATCGTCGATCTTCACCGTCCCGTTGCGTTCGGGATATTTGCTCGGCTGCGAGGCGGGCGCGGCGGATTTTGCCAGGTCCGTGTCCGAGGGCAGCGTCTGAGGCGAGAAATTGTTGGCCCGGGTTTCGATCTGGCGCAGGGCTTTTTGCGCGTCGGGATCGTCAGGGGATCGCTGCAGGATCGTTTCGTATTCGAGGATGGCAGACGAGAGCTGTCCCATGTCCACATACGCTTCGGCGATACGTTTTGAGGTGCGGACGACGTCCTGTTCGCGGCCAAGTTTCGAATATGCCTCCTTCAGGATTTCCAGGGACTGGTAATCCTGCGGTTGCGATTCGATGATGACTTCGAACATCTCAATTGTTTGTGCCAATTGAGCTTCTTCGCTTTGCGTCAGTGTACTGGCCATGTTCGAACTGCCCGGCAAAATGGTTCTGGTTCGTTTGCCATAATCCGGGCAAGCAGTGCATAGCAAAATCGCCGCCACACCTGGAGGAATCCGCAGAATTCCGGTTGCTGGCATTCGTTGCAAAGGGACCGCGCCGCCCGTGGCTGTCCGTTCCCGTACACTTCTGTCCTGTTTCAACACTGCGGAATTGCAATCACGGTTCAACTTGCTGAAGTTAAGCGCACTCAGGCCGACCCACGATGGGACACTGGATTCCAATGATGACGCCCGCACCTGGCGAACGTTTGCAAAAGTTCGTCGGCGATTGCGTTCGTTTCCACCTGAAAATCCCCGGGGGCGCGGCCGCCACAGAGGGCTGGCACGCACGCTTGCGCACGAATCTCGGCCGGGCGGAGTTGCTGCGGCGAGAGATCCTGGATGCCCACACCAACAGCCTGCCCATCGCCGGCGCGTCGTGGCGCGATTTGCCCATGGCAAGCGTGGAGGACGGGTGGGTGATTGAGCTCGCGGCAGCCGAGGTCGGTTATTTTCAAGCCAAGGCGTATCTGCTGGACCCCCAGGGCTGGCAGCACTGGCCCGAAGGGGGCGACGTCGGCATTTCTGTCCATCCCGATTCGTATCGGACCGGCAATATTCTATACTGCGCGTTTCCCAGGCTGTTCGGGCCAACGCGGAATGCGGTTTCCACCGCGAATGAAAAGCTGGAATCGCAGATCCAGCAGATTGAGGAACATGGTTTCGCCATCCTGCCGCCCTCGGGGAAGCTTCGCGATCTCGTTCATGCGCTGCCGCACATCATCGATGTCCTTGGCTGCCGGATCTTGCATTTGCTGCCTGTCAATCCCACTCCGACAACATACGCGCGGTTCGGAAGATTCGGCAGTCCCTACGCGGCGCTGGATCTGACCGCGATTGACCCGGCGCTCGTCGTCTTCGATAAACGCACAACGGCCGTGGACCAGTTTCGCGAACTCACGTATGCGACGCATGAACGCGGTGGCCGCGTGTTCATCGACATCGTTATCAACCATACGGGGTGGGGTTCCACGCTGCAGGAGAACAATCCCGAATGGTTTCTGCGAGATGCCGGCGGTACATTTGCCAGCCCGGGAGCGTGGGGTGTGACGTGGGAGGATTTGGTGGAGCTGAAGCACGACAATGTGGCGTTGTGGGATCGGCTGGCCGCGATGTTCCTCACCTGGTGCCGCCGCGGGGTGGATGGTTTCAGGTGCGATGCGGGATACAAGGTGCCACTGCCCGCGTGGCAATACATCATTGCGCGCGTTCAACAGGAATTTCCGGAGACGCTCTTTCTCCTCGAGGGACTGGGTGGATCGTGGGAAACGACCGAATCTCTGCTGACCGAAGGGCGCATGCAGTGGGCGTATTCCGAGTTGTTCCAAAACTATTCGGGCCGCGAAGTCGCCACGTACCTGGATTATGCGCTGCGCCAAAGTGCGCGTGTGGGTCTCTACGTGCATTATAGCGAGACTCACGATAACAACCGCCTCGCAGCCCATGGGCGTGGGTCGATCACTTCGGCCACCCCTCCTGACAAGACGTGGTCATGGCTTCGCAATGGTTTGTGCGGGCTGACGAGCGTTAGTGGCGGGTTCGGTTTCACCTGCGGCGTGGAGTGGCTCGCCACGGAAAAAATTCGCGTGCACGGGTGCAATGGCCTCGCATGGGGGCGAACCGAAAATCTCGTGAAGGAACTTGCGCAATTGAATCGGTTGTTGTCCGATCATCCATGCTTCTTTGACGGCGGAACTCTTGCCCGGCTGAGCGAAATCGAATCGCCCGTGTATGCCTTGTTGCGCAAGTCAGGGCAAGGGGACGACGCAGTATTGGTGCTCGCCAACACAGATCCAGACAAGGAACAGACCATTGAGTTGCGGACAACCTCCGCACCGCTGGAGCAATTTCGTTTTGAATTGCTGGGACAGGCGATTCACCCGCTTGAAACATCAGGGAATCACTTCAGGATGACGCTGGCGCCAGGCCAGGTCTGTTGCCTCGCTCCCGCTCCCGAACCGCTTGGACTTCGAGGGGATGTTTACCGCGCCCATCGAGGACGTGCAGCGTGGGCAATCCAGGCGCTGCACCACACCCTGCCGAGCGTTGCCGCAGTTGGTTGTGATTGGCTGGAACTCTCGCGAATTGTGGATCGATCACCGTTTGCTTTCCTCGCGCGCACCGCAGGTCTCACCCTCGATGCGACAGCGGCTGAGGTGCGCGACGTTATCAGCGGGCGTTCGGATGCGTTATCTTACCCGCGGGTGATTCAATGGAGTGTTTTGGATTGCAATCGAGTCACGCCCGTGCCGCCCGCACATTGGCTGCTAATCGAGGACGACTGCCGCTTTCGCGCATCGCTGCTGTTCCAGGATGAAGGCGCGCATGTGCCGCAGCACGTCGAGGCGATCGCGGCTGGCGGACGTTTCATCGCGTGCTTTCCGCCGCGAGGCCGGGTCGGCGACGCGCGATTGGTGCTGGAACGCTATGGACAGTCCGAGCGTTCGGCTGAAGGGCGCGTCCGTTTTGTGCCGGCAGACCCGCGATCGGGGGGGCAGGCGAGGATTTTGCCAGGCGGTGATGCAATGGTGCTTCTGACCAATGGCATCGGCGGCATGGCGCGTCTGTGCGTGGATTTGGGTCGCATCCAATCCAAGTACGATTGCGTGCTCGGTGCGAACCTTCATGCGCGATTGCCAGTGGACCGTCATATCTTTGCCAAGCGCATTCGCGCCTGGGTGGTGGCGGACGGATTCATATCGCCATTGAACAGCCAGCAACTGGTGGCGTTTGAGTCGGGGCCGCCCGCGGTGTGGAAGTTTGTGGCCAATGCGGGCGATGGGCGGACAGTGGAAATCGAGGTGCATGCTGCCATGGTGCCCGGCCGCAACTCCACCATCTTTCGATTTTCCCGTCCCACGGCTGCTGCGGCGTCAGGAAAACAGTTGCCTGCCGATGCCGATGTTCGGCTAACGGTGCGGGTGGATATCGAGGATCGTAATTTCCATTCGGAAACCCGGCGCAACGGCGGGACTGACTTTCATTTCCAATCCAACGTTCATCTCATCGACCCATCAACGCATCGACAGGGCTTTGCCTTCACTCCAGCCCAGGACAGGCAGTTGCGGGTGTTTGCAAAATCGGGGCGCTATCATTCGCAGCCTGAATGGAGTGAAGGAATTCCCCACCCCGTCGAAGCGGCGCGCGGACAGATCGGTTCGGGCGATGCGTTCAGCCCGGGATGGTTTGAATTTCCAATGCCGAAAGGCGGCGTTTCCGAGGTTTGTGTCACGGCCGAGCCGGAAGGATGGGACAGCTTCGACGCGGTTTTGGACGCGGACGGGAACCGTGCGGAGGAGTCTTTCGCAACCCGCCTGGAGTCTGCGGCGCGCACGTTCGTGGTTCGCCGCGACGAAGGAAAGACAGTGATTGCGGGTTACCCCTGGTTCCTGGACTGGGGCCGCGATACATTCATTTGTGCACGCGGATTGATCACCGCGGGAATGCTGCAGGAGGTTGAGCAAATTGTCCTGACGTTCGCCCGGTTCGAGCAGCAGGGGACCCTGCCCAATACAATTCATGGCGCGGATGCATCCAACCGCGACACGTCAGACGCCCCGCTGTGGTTCGGCGTCGTGTGTGAAGAGCTCGCGCAGGCGCAGGGACAGGACGCATTGTACGATCGTCATGTTGATGATTCCGGACGCACGATCCGCCAGGTGTTGCGCAGCATTGCTGACAATTATGTTTCGGGAACGCCCAATGGAATCGGAATGGATCCCGAATCCGGCCTCATCTGGAGCCCAAGTCACTTCACCTGGATGGACACGAATTATCCGGCTGGAACGCCACGCGAAGGATATCCCGTCGAAATCCAGGCGCTGTGGATTCGCCTGTTACGGCACCTGGCGCGGATCAGTCCAGGAAAAGACGCGGAAGGTTGGGCTCGGATGGCGGAACACGCGAAAACGTCTGTTGAACAGTATTGCTGGCTTGAAGATCGCGGATGGTATGCAGATGTCTTGATTGCAGCACGGCAGGTTTCGGCAGCCCGCGCCGTCGCCAGCGATGCCCTGAGAAGCAACGCATTGTTTCTCGTCTCGCTCGGGGTCATTTCGGGCGAACGCGCCCGCAGATGTGTGGCCGCGTCCCAGCGCTACCTTGTCATTCCGGGCGCACTTAGATCGCTGGCACCGCTGCCGGTGTCGGTGCCTGTTCCTGTCCTGGGTAATCACGGCGGAATGTTGAACGATCCATTGCACCCGTATTGGGGACATTACGAAGGCGATGAAGATACGCGGCGCAAGCCGGCCTATCACAATGGAACGGCGTGGACCTGGACTTTTCCGGTGTTCTGCGAAGCCCTCGCTGCCGCGTGGGAGTTTGCGCCGGAAGCCGTTGCAGCGGCCCGCGCGTATCTTGCGAGCATTGCCCGTTTGATGGAGTCGGGCTGCCTCGGACACGTTCCGGAGGTTCTGGATGGCAACACGCCGCACGCTGCGCGCGGTTGCGACGCGCAGGCGTGGGGTGCGACCGAAGCGTTGCGCGTCTGGCGAATTCTCAACAGTTGATTGATCGACTCTCGGCAGCGCGACGCGTGCGTGGGACGGGATCGGGTTCCCGCAGACTTCCGGATGAACAGTTTTCGGCAGGCGGACCAAAGTCAATGCAAGCGCAATCGGCGAGCGCAGCAGGCAAGGGTGAGCAATCCCTTGTTCGGGTTGAGTCACGCCGTTGGCGTTCCACTCACCTGACGTGGTGCACGACGTCTGAGAATCCCGTCACCACTTCCTTGCGCGTCTGCAGATTGCGGATGCGCACGTAGGAATCGCTGTCGAGTTTTGCGGTGAACACCGCTTTCAACTCCTGCGCGCGCTTGAATTGTTTATCCGATTTGGCAGGCGTCAGGGAGTACTCCACGCTCAGCCCTGCTGTTCGGAGCGTTTGGATCAAGGCCAGGGCGGCTCCGCGCAATGCTTCATCTTCAATCATCACGAACACGTCAACGTTTGCATCGAAGGGCGGCAATAATCCGCGGGCCTTCAACAATTCAACGAGAACGACATCGCCCATCCCGAATCCGAGGGCAGGCAATGCAATTTTGCCGCCGCTCACCAGCTTGATCAAATTGTCGTAACGCCCTCCCCCCGCAATCGCGCGGAGGTTCATGTTGGTGTCGAACGCCTCGAATACGACGCCTGTGTAGTACGCGAGCCCGCGAATGACATGGTAATCGATCTTGACGAAATCCTTCATTCCACGCGCGGCGAGGTTGTCGATGATGGCCTGTAATTCTGCCGTTGGCGCGCCCCCTTCGATGAATGCCGTGACGTCATCCAATGAAAACCCAAGTTCCTGGAGCTTCCTGCGGCTTTCATCGGCGGATGCCCGTTCGAGTTTGTCGATGATCTGGAAGAACTGGTATTCGCCGTCGGCGGGCTGGCTTTGGCCGGTGGCATGCGCCTGATAAAACTGCTGCCAGGCGTTGCGGCTGCTAAGGCGCACGACGAAATCCGCCGCCGTCAGGCCGAATCCGCGCAACGTGTCGATCAATAGCGCAATCAACTCGGCGTCGGCGGCAGGATCCGTTTCACCCAAGATATCGGCATTGAACTGGAAATGTTCCCGAAGCCGCCCGCGCTGCTGTTTTTCGTATCGAAACAGCTGCGGAATCGCGAACCACTTGATTGGTTTCCTGTAGTTCCGTTCATGCGCCGCGACCATGCGGGCGAGGGTCGGGGTCATTTCGGGGCGCATTGCCACGTGGCGATCTCCCTTGTCCTTGAAGTCGAACAGTTGCTTGACGATTTCCTCGCCACTCTTGGTTGTGAAGAGCTCCAGCGGCTCGAGCGGGGGACCGTCGTATTCGCGGAATCCGTAGCGTTTAGCCAGGCTTCGCCATTTGGCAAAGATGTATTGTCGCGCGTCGGCACTCCAGACGTCGGGGTGCGGAAGCGGTTCTGGATAGAAATCGCGAAAACCGGGCAAACGTTCCATAAAATGTCGCGGGAAGGTAAGTCCCGCCGCCGCGCGAGAAAAGGCAAAACGCTGCTTCCTGAAAAAGAGAATCCCTGAAAAGGAACACCGCTGATGAATTCCTGTTCAGGGGAGAAATCGACGGAACTTACGATCCCGTGGGAATGGAGTTTGGACCAATCTTCAATACCTCGGCGCGCATTTCCTTGCCAGGTTTGAACCTGACCACTGAGCGCTCGGGGATCGGCACATCGGTGGAGGGGGCATTTGGATTTCGGCCGACTCTCGCTTTTCGGACTTTCACTTCAAACACGCCGAAATTCCGAAGTTCCACCTTGTCGCCATTCGCCAGTGCTTCGGCAATGTAATCCAGCGTTTTTTGAACGACGTCGAGGACTTCCTGCTGGACCATCCCCGTCTCTTCGCTGATCCGAGTCACGAGGTCACGTTTGGTGAGCGTCATACAAATAAAGGGAGATTAGGTTCGAACGTTTCGTGTATAACCGCCTTAGCGCGAACGGTCAAGAGATGAGTGTGACTTAAAAGTGACACGCAAGCTAAAAGAGCTACCAGGGCAAAATTTGTTGGGTGGTCCGCGGGGAAGCCCGTTCTCGAAGCCAGCCTAGCAGGGGTAGGGGATGGGCGTGTCGGAAGGTTCCTGAGGTGCAGCGTGCGGGAACCTGAAGCTCGCGTCCGCCCCTACCGCGCGGCACTGCCGACCGCGGCCAGGAGCGAGGTTTCCCCGCGCGCGGCCAGCTTCTCTATCAGGCCACGGACGAGATTGCGCACCAGGGTTGGGCCCTCGTAGACGAAGCCCGTGTAAACCTGGATCAGGGATGCACCCGCCTGAATTTTTTCCCAGGCGTCGTCGGCAGAGAAAATGCCACCCACTCCAATGATTGGGACTTTGCCCTGGCTTCGCCGGTAGAGGTGCCGAATCACCTCTGTGCTCCGTGACGTGAGGGGCCTCCCGCTCAATCCGCCTGATTCAGCGTAAATCCTCTTCACCATGGCATCTGCAGAGGCCGGGCGGGAAATGGTAGTGTTGGTGGCAACAATCCCAGCAATTCGGCACGGCTCAACCAATTCAAGAATCTCATCGAGCGCCTCGAACGACAAATCCGGGGCGACCTTGACCAGGATGGGTTTGTAGAAATCGGGGCCATTCCCGGGCGTGTTGATTTCCTGGATGGCCTTGAAGATGTCGTTGAGCGCGGATTTATCCTGAAGCTGGCGGAGATTGGGTGTGTTGGGTGAACTGACATTGACGACGAAGAAGTCGAGATGCGCCCTCAGCACGCGGAAGGAACTGGCGTAATCTTCCGGCGCTTTATCGAGCGGAGTAATCTTCGATTTCCCGAGGTTCATGCCGACGGGGTGCTTCGGCCAGCGCCCCGAACGACGGCAGGCGGAGAGTTTTTCCGCGATTGCTTCTGCTCCAATGTTGTTGAAGCCCATTCGGTTAACGATCGCGTTTTCCGTCACGGCGCGGAATACGCGGGGCGCTGGATTTCCCGGTTGAGCATGCCACGTGGCGGCGCCGAGCTCTGTGAAGCCAAATCCCATGGCGGCCCAGGCTGGGACAGCTTCGGCATTTTTGTCCATTCCCGCTGCGAGGCCGACTGGGTTTGGAAACCGAAGACCGAACAGATCCACCGGCAATTCGGGCGATCCAAGGAAAGAGCGGATCGCATCCAGCGCGAGCTCGTGACGGCTCAGCCAGCCGAGCGTATGCATGGTCCGGTTATGGACCATTTCCGGATCCTGGGTGAACAACACGGGCCGGACTGCGTTTCGATACAGCCAGCTCATTCCCGTGCAGGTTCCAGGTTCAAGTTCACGTTCAAAGCGTCGCAACGGAAACAACACGGCGCCGAAGGCGCTTCTGCTGCGGAGAGTTTAAATGTCACACTCGCCGATCGTGGCGCCGTTCAATGATCCACCTTGGTCGTCGCGGTTTGTGTCAGTGCAGGTTTTGCGACGAGCCCATTTTCACCATTGCGGCCAACGCTGTGTTCCAGGGCGCGATTGAAAATCTTCCGATAAGTTGCGAGCGCGAGCAGGGGCCATGCATTGCGATACATGTCGTACTTCAAATAAAAGACCTTTGGGAACCCTGTGCCCGTCGTTTCGTGTTCCGTCCACGAGCCTTCCGCATTCTGCGTGCGCACCAGGTAATCGATGCCGCGGCGGATACTGGCGCGATGCGGGTCATCAAACGCGCACAAGCCCATCAACGCCCAGGCTGTCTGCGAGGCCGTGCTCGGGCCGCGGCCTTTGAAGACAGGATCATCATAGGTATTGCAGCGTTCGCCCCAGCCGCCGTCGTCGTGCTGCACGCTTTCCAGCCAGTCACGGGCCTTGAGCAACCACGGCTGGTTCATGTCGATGTTCAGAGCCCGCAAGCCGCGCAATACCTGCCAGGTTCCGTAGATGTAGTTCACGCCCCATCGGCCGTACCATGAGCCATCGGGTTCCTGCTGCTCGCGGATATAGGCGAGCGCGTCCTTGATTTGCGGATGACGCGTGCTGTAGTTCTCGTATCCGAGGAGTTCGAGGATGCGCGCCGTGATGTCAGCGCACTCGGGATCGAGCATGGCGTTGTGATCTGCGAATGGAACCTTCTCGAGAATGTTCTTCGTGCAATCCTTGTCGAACGCCGCCCAACCGCCGTCCTTGCATTGGAAGGCCATCATCCATTTCAACCCGCGCTGAAAGCATTCGTCGCGTTTTTTGACGTCGCGGGTTGGAACCAGGCGCAGCGCGAGCAGCACCATGGCGGTGTCATCGACATCAGGGTTCCACTTGTTTTCGTATTCAAACACCCAGCCGCTCGGCTCGACCTTGGTGGGATTTTTGTACTGCCAGTCCCCCTTGAAGCGGATTTCCTTGGACATCAGCCATTCCCCGGCAGCGATCATCTGCGGATGATCGGCGGGAATTCCTGATTCGCGCAGGCAGATCGCAACGATGGCGGTATCCCAGACGGGGGAGAAACACGGCTCGATGCGCACGCTGTTTTCTGTTTCGTGCTGCAGGCGCTTCAATTCCTTCCATTCGCGCATCAGGACCGGGTTGTCGTCGGCGTAACCCAACGCCTTCAGCGCAATGATGGAGTTCAGCATTGCAGGGAAAATCGCAGCGAGCCCATCGGAACCCTCGAAGCGTTCGAGCATCCATTGCTCGGCTTTTTTGAGGGCCTGCTTGCGGAACGGGTGAATGCCGTTCTGTGCGAAGACCTCGGCAAACTTGTGCAGGCGGTCCAGCCACAGGAAGAAGTTGCGCAATGAGAAGCGATCCGGATCGGGCGGGAGGGCAAGATCACGCTCGTGGAATCCAAGCGGGTAGAGTTCGTCCAGGTTCACCCGGTTGCGCGGAGGCCGCGTGGGCTTGAAATGGTTGATGATCGCAAGGGGCACGAGCATGGCTCGCGACCAATTGCTCATATCCCAGAAATTGACGTGGAACCACTTGCCGATCAGGAGCACTTCACACGGGATCGTGGGAACGTATTCCCACGGGTAAAGGCCAAGCAACGCGAGATAAAGCTTGGAAAAGGTGTTCATCCTTGGCACCCCGCCAAGGTTCAACGCGACCTCGCGGGCGCGCAGCATGCGCGGATCTGTAACGGGCACCCCCGCGAGTTTGAGTGCGAGGTAAGCCTTGATCGTGGCGTTCACCTCCGAGGGGCCGCCGTGATAGATGTTCCAGCCGCCCTCGGGCAACTGCATGGAAAAGATGTGGTTGACCGCCTTGCGCTGCCATTCCGGATCCACGCTGTCGTCCCAGTGGTGGAATGCGACCATGTCCGACACCAGGGTGGAGTCAACCATCAGTTCTCCGACCCAGAAACCTTCGGGTTTCTGAATCGAGAGCAAATAATCCTGCGAACGCCGGATGGCGTCCTCGTAATTCCCGGCACTTTTCTGCGGCACTTTGGGCCGCAGTGCCTCTCCCGCTCGATTCTGTTCAGACTTGGCAGACACGCACGATACTCTGCGAATCGACGTTCGGGCTGTAAAGAGTTTATTGAGTGTCGAAAGGGTGCAACCCCATTCAACTCCGGTTCCGAGCGGAGGAGAGGGCTGGGGAGAGGAGGCGCGTTTGACTTGGGATAGCACGACAGCAGGGGAAAAGATCAGAGCACCCTCTCCCCAACCCCACTCCCACTCCTCCGTCGCAGGCGAGGGGAGAAAGCAGCCGTGCGAGGTTTACTGCGCAACCCCGTCCGACTCCCTCTCTTCCGAGCCCAGACGTCCCCCGATCCTCAGAAAACTTCTGCGTGCAAGCCACTGACGTTGCGGACGGTGCGGGCGATTGCCGAGAGAGTTTTGAGGGGCAAATGGCTGCAGCCGGTGCGCTGCATCGGACGCGTGGCGGAGTAAATCTGCACCAGCGGAATTTCTGCGCCGGCGTTTTTCAGTTCCTTCAGGCGCTCCGCGTATTGGCGGATTTCGCGGACGGAGGGCGCCTTGCCGTTGATTGCCGGAAACAAGCTTTGGATCACTACGGGGCGGCGGCGTCCGACGAGGAGGATATTGTGGAGGACCTTCTTTAACGAAACCGCTCCGCCGTTCAGGCGTTGAACATATTCCTGTGTGCCGCCGTCCAGCTTCGCCCAAATCTCGTCCTCCCGGGTCAAATACTTCATCCCCTCCTGTGCGTTCGGCAGGTCGAGTGACATGGAATTGGTGAGCAACACGATCTTGAAGAATCCGCGCATGGCGCGAACGTGTGCCACGGCCTGCACGGCTTCGATGAAATGGCGCGAAAGCGTCGGCTCGCCGTCGCCGCTCAATGCCACGTGTCGCAACTGCAGCAGGTCGTCAGGCAGGCGCGCATAACGAGGCCACTGGCGCAGCCATTCCGGCGAGATCGTGTCCAGCATCGCATTCAGTTCATTCGCCATTTGGTCCACGTCCAGGCTGCAGTCGCAAACCGTCTTGCGCCGCTCCACCTCGCAATACAGGCAGTCGAGCGTGCAGGTGACAACCGGGTTGAGGTTGATGCCGATCGACAGGCCTTTGGCACGCGGCGAAATGACAAGGTAGACGAAACGATTCTTGAGGAAGTCGCGCGGAGAGCCGAACGCTGATTCCGTCCACGTGTCCGATAAAAGACCATGACCATTCCTGCTGCTGCCGATTGAAAGTAGATGCCGCTGTTCCATGGTCACCATCCTTTTGCGGAAGCGCGGCCGATCACTACCCGCTGATTGGCGGAAAGCGGCTGGATTTTGATTTTGAGCCTGTCAGCGTCGGGCGGGGCCGATCACCCGCTCCTGGGCGGGAGTGAGCGTCACTGGCCCGCGTAATCCCGAGAGCAGGGGTTCCCAATCCGAGGCGTCGAACACCCCATTCCTGCGATTCGCCGCAAGCCGGGCGGGGAAGTTTACGTTGTAAAATTTCTTCCATAGAACTTTGTTTCGATCCATGTCCGCAATGCGATTGGCCATGATATTCGATACACGGATCCCTAGAAGGTTGTGTGAATGCACCTTCGAACGCGGAACAAAAATGCGGAAGGGCGCTCCGATGAGGGTTGCCAGGCGCTCACCGTTCCAAAACACCTGCGCGCTGTCGGCGACTTCGCCAAGGTCGAGCCATAATCCCGCGGCGGCGTCATCAAGGGATGTGCTAAATCGAGTGAAGTACTCGGCGGTTCCAGAAAACTTTCTCCCTGCATCTCCGCCGAACTCAGTCCAGGACTGCAACTTTGACAGGTCGATCGTGCCCGGCAATTCCGGCCCGCCGCGCAGGAAGGTCACACGCCAGGGGCCGCTCAACTCCTGCGACTCGCCGGCTTCGATGTGAAAGCTGATCGCAGCATCGGCGGTGGAGCTTGACAGCGTTTGGAGAATCGCGCTTTCGCCCGGCGCGAGCTCCAGGTAAACGGCAGAATTGGATTCGCCCGTGGAACTCTTCGACGGCAGCAAGCCAATGTTGCCAGTCATGGCATCGAACAACGCTACACTGCCCGCAGTTCTCCCCAGCTGAATCCAGTCAGCGACGGCACGTTCGCCGCGGTTGGCGACAAAATAAAATGTTCCCAGGGCATTGATTCCCCTAAAAAATTGCAGGCCCGCATCCACCATGGTTTCCCGCGCGACGCCCGAGGCTTCGAGGCCAGCGCGCGCGGATGATGTTGCGAAGAGCGTGCCGTGTCCCATTTCAGCGGCCTGCACGCCACCGCTGCTCGTTTCAGTGAACGCGGCGTTCGCTGCGAGTGCTTTGAATTTTGCGCGCCGCGAATCCAGCTGGTGCAGCCCGGGAACGTCAGCTGGCAATCCATTCACAAACACGATCCGGGCGCCCTCTTTCGCGAGGACGATCAATCGTTGCATCGTGTCGAGCGGCATCCAGTGGCACTCGGGCACAAGGATTGCCTGATAGGCGCCTCCGCCGGCGCGAAGTTTTCCGCGCGAGAACTTTACGTGTTGCAGTTGGCGATCTGAAACCAAGTCAAAGGCAAACCCGCCCGCCTGCAGTTCTTCCGCCGTCTTCTGAATGTGACTGCCGCGCGGCATGCCGTCGAAGTGTCTCAGCAAATCGGGACCCCGTTCCGCGTATGCATCAGCTATCGGGAAATACAGCAGCACATCGTTGTCGTGCTTGCCGCTTTGGAGCACCGATTGGACGCGCGTGACGTATTGATTCAAGGTGCCAAAATCCTCCCACCATGAATTGCGCGCATTGAAATGAACGGCAGCGTAGAACAGCCATCCCGGCCAGGGTTCGTCTTGGGGCGAGTACGCCGTGCCGTGATAACACACGTGATTAACGCCTCCAATGAAGTAGAGATCAAGCGCGCGCTTCACATCCGAAAGTGTGGAGAGGAAATGCTCATTCAACCACGTTGCCGCTTCTGCCGACGCCAGGCGTTTTCCGGTTACATGCGCTGCGGAGCTGGCGAACTTGAGGCGAAGGATGTCAGTTCCCTCGGTTTCAGGGATGTCGCTTGCAGCATACAGGTCCAGGATATTTGCGGGCGAACCATGCGCCTGATTGCGAACCAGGGCGTCCTTGCGATGCGCCCATTGCCGCCACGGCTGCGTGAAGTTCTCCAACAGAAGGTCGGAAATCGTTTCGCGATAATCGTGCAGTATCCGCGCATTCACTTCGGACGATGCGTTTCCGAACAATGCGGGCAGATGTTCGCGCAAGTCGTAACCGCGGCGGCGGCGGAATTCTGCAAACAGGCGGGGCGTCCAGTCGGCCTGTCCGTTGGCGTCGTCCACTTCATACGAATCATTGAAGAACGCTCGAAGCGGCCGGATATCGCGGCGGGCGAGGGCGTGACCGAATCGATCCAGATAATGGTTGAGGGCAGCGGATGAAAAATGGTCGATGACGTTGCCTTCGCCGCCCGGCCCGGCCCGTTCAACCATCTTGCCGTGCCAGCCCTGGAAAACTGCGTAGAGAGTCCATTCGCCTTGAGGGGCGCTCCAGTCGAGCCGGCCGTCCGCGTCGACGCGCCGGGTGAGATCGAGGACAGCCCCCGACTTGGAGTAGGCGATCAGCGCCTGAAGGGGCAATGGCTTGGGAAATTTGACCTGATCGAGGGCGAGTGTCTGCAGGTTTGGGGTGTCCGCAATTGGATCACGCAGTCGTTCCAAAGCGATTCGCGGGGAACTGTCGAGGAGCTGCGGATTTTGCGCAGTGCCGATGACGCGCTCGCCGGGCGGGCGCAGGATTTCGCCATAGAGTTGATAAACCTGGTTGCCCACTGCGCGAATCAGCGGCGCGGCAGACAAGGTGACGGGTTCGTTCAGCCGTTCACCGTGCTTGAGTTGAAAGGTTCGGAACTCAACGTCCTTGCAGGCATGGGGTGCGCCGATCCATGGCCCGCCGAACGGCCAGCCGGTGCCAGTCGCCATGTCGACGCCCAGGTTGAGCCTTTCGGCTTCAGCCAGAGTGTGCGCGAACAGGTCCGTCCAGCGGGAAGAAAGATAAGGGACGAATTGTTGCTCCCGTCCTGCAACGCCGTAAATGGGCGTGATTTCGACGCCACCGATGCCGATAGCCTTTAACCCCTCGAGATCGGCTGAGAGGCTGTTGGATTCCACGCTGCTGCCCATCCACCACCAGCGGGTCCACGGGCGCATTTCACGCGTCACATCAGGCCACGAAAGCGCTGCATTTCCATCCGCAGGAGCTGACAACAGAACGAATGAATGCGTTAGGACAGAAACTAAGATCAGCGGTCGAAGAGTAGCGCGGAGGAAATCGCCGTGGGTCATGCAGACGAAATAGCTCTCTGCGCTTCAGGAGTCAACGCGTGCCTCCTGAAGCACACGGCTTCCACGTGCTTGAAGGTGGGGGGTTCCGAACTGTCGGCGGCCCACGCTTTCGAGCAGAACACCGCGTGAGTTCGATTCAATTTTCGCGGCGACCGAGCAGGTACCCGATGAGTCCCGCGGTAATGGCGACCATTGCCACTGAGGTCCACGCATACTCGCGCACGTAAAAATCGGCCATTGCGCTGGCTTCACGCGCTTTCATTGCGGCGCGGCTGCTCAACGTTTCTGCGGAGTTGCGAATGGTCTCGGCTGCTTCGCGCGCCCGATCCGTTGCTTGTTCAGCGATCTCATTTGTATTCATGCTGCAACCTGAACCGCAGCTTGAGAGGCGTCCACGTGGGGGATACCCGAATTCGGCAGCAGACCTGGAAGTCTGCAGTATGACGCAGGAGTTTTGGCGGGTTGCCCGCGAGGGGAGTTGAACGTTCAGCCTTGCGCGTGCACATAACCCACGTCGAATTGCCGAATTCTCAATGTTCAAACCCCTGCAACGCCGGTAACCTTTCGCGAAATTCCCGGTTCTAAACGCCGTATGCACTTCGCCCAACGCGCGCTGGATCCAAATTACCTTATGAAGCTGATGCGAGTCCTGAAATGCTGTTGTCTGCTCCCCGCCGCTCTTGCACTGTCCCTGGCCAATGCAGCCGATTTTCCCAGCCAATTCAAAGGCGCAACGCCGCTGGAGTGGTCGATTCGCATGGCGCAGTCGGAAATGGAACGGCGCGGCGACAATCTTGCGTGGAAGGAAGGCGGCCGCGCCAAATGGGATTACACGGCGGGGCTTTTCACGGAGTCGCTGCTGACGCTGCACACGCTGCATCCCGATCCCCGCTACGTGGAGTTCAGCAAGCGCACGATCGGTTCGTTTGTGAAACCTGACGGCGGCATTCAGGGTTACAAGCTCGAGGATTATAACATCGACAACATCAATCCCGGAAAAACCGTCATCACGCTCTGGGAACGCACGCAGGAAGAGCGCTACAGAAAGTGCGCTGAGTTGCTGCGCAACCAATTAAAGACGCATCCGCGGACGAGCGATGGCGGGTTCTGGCACAAGCAACGGTATCCAAACCAGATGTGGCTCGATGGCCTCTTCATGGGGGCGCCGTTTTACGCTGAATACGCGAAGCTCTTCAATGAACCCGCGGCGTTCGACGATGTGGCGAAGCAGTTCAGGTTGATCGTGAAGCACACCTACGATTCGAAGAGCGGCCTCTTCTATCACGGTTGGGATGAAAGCAGGGAGCAGGATTGGGCCAGCAAGACGACGGGAACTTCGTCCAATTTCTGGGGTCGCGGGCTGGGTTGGTTTTCAATGGCGCTCGTGGACGTTCTTGATTTTCTGCCGCAGGAACATCCCGGGCGCGCAGATATTCTGAAATCGCTGAAGCTCGTTGCCGACGGCATCGTCCGGCATCAGGACCCCGCGAGCGGTCTGTGGTGGCAGGTGATGGACCAGGGCGGCAGGGAGGGAAATTATCTCGAGGCAACGGCCGCGACGATGTTCACCTACACTTTGGCGAAGGCGATCAACGAAGGCTATCTGCCGCGCGACCCGTACCTGCAGCCGCTGCTGAAAGGTTACAGCGGGCTGATAGAACGGCTGCTCAAAGTGGAGGCGAATGGAAAAGTATCGCTCACCCAATGCTGCTCGGTGGCGGGACTCGGTTACGGACGCGATGGATCGTACGCGTATTATCTTCGCGAGCCGATCGTGAATAATGATCTCAAGGGCGTCGGGCCATTGATCCTTGGAGGAATCCAGATGCAGCGGCTGCTTGGGTTGCCCATGCGCGCAGAGTGGAAAGGCCTGGGCTCAGGCGGCGCGGCAGCAAGTATTCTCACAAATGAATGGAAGCTGGCCGACGAGATTCTTGCGCGCATTCAGGCGCCTGTTTTTCCGAATCGTGAATTCTCCATCGTCGGTTTTGGCGCGAAGTCCGATGGGCAATCGGATTCCTCTGATGCGATCCGCAACGCCATTGACGCATGCGTGAAGGCGGGCGGCGGGCGCGTCGTGGTTCCTGCCGGGATGTACCTGACGGGGCCAATTGAATTGAAGAGCCGCGTGAATCTGCATCTCGATGGCGGCGCGACGCTGTTGTTCAAGAAAGACCCCGCCGCATTCCTCCCAGCAGTGTTGTCACGTTACGAAGGAATGGATTGCTGGAATTACTCGCCGCTCATCTATGCCATCGACCAGGAAAACATTGCCGTCACCGGCGATGGCGTGTTGGACGGGCAGGCGGATCACGAAACGTGGTGGCCGTGGAAAGGGCAGGCGAAGCATGGATGGAAAACGGGCGGACCGCAGCAGAAAGCCGCCCGGGATCGGCTGATCAAAATGGTCGAGAACAACGTGCCCGTCGACGAACGCCGTTTCGGCGAGGGCGATTACCTGAGGCCCAGTTTTATTCATCCATATCGCTGCCGCAACGTGCTGATCGAAGGCGTGCGCATTCGCCGATCCCCCATGTGGGAAATTCATCCAGCGCTCTGCACCAACGTGATCGTGCGGGGTGTCGACATCGTGACGCACGGGCCGAACAACGACGGCTGCAATCCTGAAGCTTCGCGCGATGTGCTGATCGAAGATTGCCTGTTCGACACGGGCGATGATTGCATCGCGATCAAGTCGGGACGCAACAACGATGGACGGCGTGTTGGTTTGGCCTCGGAGAACATCATCATTCGCAACTGCACGATGAAGGATGGACACGGTGGCGTGGTGATTGGCAGCGAGATTTCGGGCGGCTGCCGAAATGTCTTTGTCGAGAACTGCGAAATGGACAGCCCGAACCTGGATCGTGTGCTGCGGTTCAAATCCAACGCCGTGCGCGGTGGGCTCGTGGAGAACATCTTCATGCGCAATATCCGCGTTGGCCGCGTGGCTGATGCGATCCTGCAGATTGACTTCGTGTACGAGGAAGGCGCGAAAGGCAGCCATCGGCCGGTTGTTCGGAATGTCGTGATGGAAAACATTACGAGCCGGGAAACGCCGCGCGTGTTGAACGTGGTGGGGATTCCGAATGGCGAGATCAGCAACGTGCGTGTCGTGAATTCAGCCTTCGGCAACGTGCAGCGACCCGACGTGATCAGGGAGGCGACGGATGTGAAACTGGTCGACTGCGTGGTTGAGAACGCGGGTGCTGCGGCAGCGAAGGCGGATTAAGCAGCGGGTTATCCGTAATTCCCGAGATGCGCCATTTGTGCCGAATTTTCAAGCACCTTTGCAACCTGCAAGGGTGACAATTCTGCATGCGCCGTTACGATGGACGCCGTTCAATACAGAATAACCCCAACAACCGCTGACTCATGAAACTCCCGATTACCCTGTCACTTGCGGCGCTTTGCGGCGTCGTCGCACAAAGCCAGGCTGCGACCCTTCTCAATGACACATTCGCCGACGGCGCGCGCAACGATCAGAATCTCCCCACGTCTTCGCAATGGTATCGCGGCGGCGTTGGCACGCTGGATGTGGTCGCTCCTGGTGGTCCATTGCGCGGCGACCTCGGCGCGGGAGCAACCGGCTCCGCGTCCTGGACAACTTACTTCGCCGGCGCAGGCAACGCGGTCGTGCTCGCGAATGCTGGCGATACGCTGCGTCTCACGTGGCAATTCAGTCTTACGGGAATCGGCGCTCAGAACAACAGCCAGAATTTCCGTTTGGCGGTGGTGGATACGCCCGATGCTAATCGACTCGCGGCTGACGGAGCACCTGGAAACGCCGCGTACGCGGGTTACGGAATGTTCATGAATCTCGCGCCCGTGCTGGGCAACTCGAATCCTTACCAGCTCATGGAGCGCGTTGATCCAAACACCGCGTCAGCCATGCTTTCAGCAGGTGCTTCCTGGGTCGGCTTGGGCAATGGCGCTACTACCGGGAATACAGGCTACGTCGAAGGCACGCAATACACGCTGACAATGGAATTTATGCGCAATGCCCTGGATGGCCTGGATATCACCTCCACCATGTCGGGTGGCAGCTTGAACAACTCGGGCACCGCGACGGTGAGTGTTTCGGATGCAACGCCAAACAGCTTCAGCTTCGATACATTCTCGATTCGCCCTTCGAACGCGACAGGTGCAGCCCAGATATTCGATACAGGGCGATTGACCGTCGAGTTCATCCCGGTGCCTGAGCCGAGCGCTTTCGCCCTGGTTGGCCTTGGGTTGGCTGGTCTTGCGATTCGCCGCTCGCGCAGGGCATAAGCCCCGCCTGTTTTTTGGATCACTCTCACGCGCCGGGAATTTTCCCGGCGCTTTTGTTTTTGGCGGAGCGCAGTTCAGCCTGCTTCGCTGTTAAACATGCGAGAATCCTTGGAACTCTCCCACGCGCGTTCAGTCCCAAGGTTCGACGCGGCCACTGACGCGGCGCGCCTTCGCTGTCAGTGATACGAGGCTGTGCGGAACTGTTTCGGCGAGACACCCGACGCCTGCTTGAACGCGACGCAGAAGCTATTGGCGCTTTGGAATCCGCACATGCCCGCCACAATCTCCACCTTCTGGTCCGTCTCAGTCAGCAGGCGTTTTGCGCGTTCAATGCGCATTCGCTGAAGCTCCTGTCCGGGCGTGCGGCCGAGATTCTCGAGGAAGGCTTTATGCAATCCGCGGCGTGACATCGCGGCAACGCCGACAAGATCCTTCACGCTGATTGGCTCATGGCAATGCTCCCAAATGAAGCGGAGGCTGTTCGCGACTCCCTTGTGATTCACGGCCAGAAGATCGCTGCTTTTGCGCGTAATCAATGTGGCGGCCGGAACGCGGATCGGCTGGTCGGGAGGTTCTCCACCGTGCATCAGCCTGTCCAACAACGCAGCGCCTGTATAGCCGAGTTGCTCAAGGTTTGTGTCGACACTCGAGATCGGAGTCAGCATGGCGTCGGGCGCGAGCAGATAGTTCTCGGCGCCCACGATTGCAACCTGTTCAGGAACGGTGATGCCCGCGGACTGGCAGCATTCCAGCACGTCCAGAGCGTGTTCGTCGTTGGCGGCGAACACTGCGAGCGGTTTGGTCGCCCGGCGCATCTGCGCGGCAATCCAGCTGCGCTTGCGGCTCCATTGCTCGCGATCCACGCGATAGGCCGGTGACTGATGCCATCGAATCCAGGCGCACGCGTGGCCCGCTTCCCTCAACGCGGCGACAAATCCCTGGCCGCGTTCCTCATAGGACCAATTGTCCGACTCGCTGTAGAAAAGGAAGTTCCGAAACCCCCGTGAAAGAAAATGTTCCGCCGCCATTTTTGCAGCATGTGCATGATCTTCGAGGACGCGGGGAAACTTGAGATGCGGACGCCGGCAGCTCAGGTCTACGGTTGGTTTTTTGGCATGAACGACAAATTCGGCGAGGTCATCGCCGGCGCCGAGCCATGCGAGGATGCCATCGCCATCCCATCCCCAGGGAATAATTTTTTCCCGTGCGAAATTGGCGGAGAGGTGCCAGTCGTGTTCCTGCGCATAGCGTTCGATTCCGCGATGCACCCGGTAATCGTACCATCCGAGCGCGGTAAGCACCCGCTTGCGGCGTTTGTGCATTGTAGCGCGAAGAATGACCAGTGTGTTGGAGCCACGCAACTGGTTTTCGTGTCGTGAGAACTGACGTGAAAAAAAGGACGCAATTCGTCGGGCGGGTGCAGTTTTTTCAAGAGCAAATGCAGATGCGGAACGTTGTTCCTGCTGGGGATCGCGACTATGGTGAATTCGCATCGACCCAATCTTATAACGACCATTCCCGCCGTATGATCCACAGCCCCCAGGTCCGACCCCTACTCCCCGCGCGTCCTTCGCGAACCCGTGGTTTCACGCTCATCGAGCTGCTTGTGGTCATTGCGATCATAGCCATTCTCGCCGCGATGTTGCTCCCGGCGCTGAGCAGTGCCAAGGAGCGTGCGCTGCGGGTCAACTGCGCCAGCAACATGCGCCAGGTGGGAATCGGTATTGGAATGTATGTTTCAGACAATCGCGACACGATGCCGATCTGCGGCTGGCCGAGCGGGCAAAATCCCTGGCAGACGTACAGCGCGGCTCGAGTGGCAGGCGATGGTGTCACGATTACGCGAGGGTTCATGAGCCTGGGGCTTCTCTTCCGAACGAAGGCGATTCCGGATGCCAAGGTTTTCTATTGCGCGAGCAACAAGCGGACGGGCGGGGAGAAATGGACCTACGAATACGCATCGCGCAAAGCGCCCTGGCCCTCGTCGCCGGATGCCGCGGATGAACAGGTGAAGACTGGCTATAATTATTATCCGCAATCCCGCGATGTCACTCCCGTTGGAGGCGTCCTATTGCCGAAACTCACGTTTACGCCAGTGAACCTGGAGATTGGCGGCCAATTTTCAATGGTGGTCATGAAGCAGTCGAACGCTGATCCCAACAAGAGTGTCTCCACGGATCTGGTGCACAGCAAGGAAGCGATTCCCCACAAGGCCAATGCCGGAGCCGGGGGGCTGAATGCGCTGTTCTCCGATGGCCATGTTGCCTTTCAAAGCTCCCGTGCCAATCCGGGAGCGTTCCAGGCCACGTTATGGGAAGACCCAGGCGGCGACTCGACGAGGTTCCGCACGCTGATGAATCTTTGGAAGCCATGATGCGGCGGCTGTGACTCGCTTTTGACCCGGCACCATGGAGTCCATGGTGCCGGTTTTTTTGTGCTGAACCCCGTGGCCGGCGCTCGGTGCGGCGGAAGCGGTGCAGATTTTTCACCGCTAAATGCACGCTCCGGGCATTGCTGGCGCGGAGTACCCGTTGCTAGGTTCAGATAACTCCAACCGAAACGCCTATGAGCAAGTCTGTTCAAGCAACCATTTCGGCATCCAACACTCGATTGAAATCGTGTCGTGACACGGCCCCGGACCGCGCAGCCTTCACGCTGATCGAGCTTCTGGTGGTTATCGCAATCATTGCCATTCTCGCTGCATTGCTCCTCCCTGCACTGAGCAGCGCGAAGGAAAAGGCGATGCGCGCCAGTTGCAGCAGCAACCTTCGGCAATCTGGTGTCGGGATCAACATGTATTCGGGAGACAACTCCGATGTTTTGCCAATTTGCGGCTGGCCGAGCGGGCAGAATCCGTGGCAGACCTACAGCGCCTGCCGTGTGCAGCCGGGGACCATGAATGTCACCCGCGGCTTCATGAACCTTGGCTTGCTGTGGCGAACCAAGCTCGTTCCTGACCCGCGCGTTTTTTATTGTCCCAGCAACAAGCGCGGAGCGGAAGATCGCACGTTTGATTATTACTCACGATCTCCGAACATGTGGCCATCCACGCCCGTGGGATCGACGGACGAACAGGTGCGAGCGAACTACAATTTTTTTCCGCAGTCCAAGGAGTTGAGCCCTGTGGGCGGAGTGCTGCTTCCAAGAGTAACCTACAAAAATGTCGTTCTCGAGTTTGGGGGAGATTTCGACATGATCGTGATGAAGCTAAACAACGTGGACCTGAACAAGAGCATTTCCACCGATCAAATCCATAGCGTTGCCACTGCCGCCCATAAACTGAGTTCGTCAGTCGCCGGATTGAATGCGTTGTTCGCCGACGGCCATGTCACTTACCAGAATGCGCGTCAGAATCCCACGGCCTTCAAGCTCTGGAAGGATCATGAAGTTGGGGGCGAACCCCTGGGCAATGATCCTCCGCCCAGCAGGACCTGGCGGACGCTGATGAATACCTGGAAGCCATAAGGAAAAAGAGCGCCGGCGAAACCGGCGCTCTCGCGATTACTTCACGCCAACTGCGCTCAAGGCGTGGCAAGCACCCGATAGAACCTTTGAGTCGTGGTAGAGATTGCTGAGTTGGTGTAGGACAGCGTTCCGCCGGTTCCAATCACCGTGGCGTTCGTTGTCCAGGAAGACGGCGATTCCAGGGAGGCCGACGACAGCACGTGGTAATTGACTCCGGTTTGTGACGCCCAATTGAGCCGCACGGAACCAGGTGCGAGCAGGTTCACACCAAGGCCGAACGGATTGAGGGGGATCGCAGCCGCAATCACTTCCACCTTGAATTCCGGGAACGTGAATGTGTCGGCCGACGTTTCGAGTGAATTGGGGCGGATCGCGAACGAGTCGAAGCGATGATACGCGTTATTGGTTTCGGTCGCGCTGTGCGTCCAATTGGTTCCGCCACCCGCGATCGAAGCGGTGACGTTCACCGAATTCATGCCCGTGCGGGCGACAGTGAATTCAAGCGTGTATTCCACCCCAGCCTGGAACGCCGGCGCATTGCTATAACCGCCGCTGGCGGGGCCGCTGCCCATCGAGGCGTAGCTTCCTGTCGTTCCCATGAGGTTTGAATCAAAAATGCCATTGCGAACCAGGAGCGAAAGCGGCGAGTTGGCGGTAAAGGTCGGACCAAAATCGACGCTTAACATGTAGCCTCGAACCCCGAATGCCCGGCCATTGCTGCCACTGATATCCGCAGCGTCCGCCGTGACACGCGTGCCTGCGTCGTAGTAATCAAACAATCCAAACCGAAGCGCAGCATTGTTTGTGTGGGAGGCAAAACTGTCGGGGATGAACGGAAGGGTGACTCGAATGGCTTGCCCGACATCCAGGTGAATAGGCTGGTCACCGGCGGGAACGAAGTATCCAAGCCACAGGCTTGAACTTCCTGTTCGCGGTGTGCCGACCAGGTTTCCGCCCGTATTGAATGCATTCAAGCCGCTGGATTCCTCACCCTCACCGGGAATCGTATACCACAGGGAGTTGCTCGGGGTGAGCGGCTCGTTGCTGCGAGAGTCAAAACCGAGTTCCGGGTCCGTAAACGTGTCGTGCATCACAAGGCCGTTCGGGCTCGCAACAGGCGCTGTAAGAGTCACGCTGGCGACTTCAGAGGTTGCCGATGAACTATTGCAGGGAATGTTCACAATCGCGCGATACTGGTTTCCATTATCGTCGGGCAGCCACAGGTTGGGCGTGGTGTAGCTTGAGAAGACAGCGCCCGGGATATCCATCCAGCTTGCGCCGTTGTTTTCACTGATCTGCCACTGGACGGTGGGGCTCGTTCCTCCAGCTACAACCCGAAACGTTGCCGTGATGCCCGCAACCTGCGTCAGGTTTGTCGGACTCGATGTGATCATCGCGGGTTCGCACAAGTCGGCTGGCGGCGTCACCTCCGCCCACGTGTTGGCAATGCGGAGCTCGTCCAGGTTTGCATTTTGTCCGCTCGCAACAATCCAGAATCGGCCGACGCCGGTGTTGCTCGTGTCATCGAGTCCGTCGGATGTGCTGACGCTGGGTGTGGGCACGCTCGCTTCGTCCACTCCGAAGGTTGAGGACGGAGGGTTGACCCACAAATCCTCCGTATCGGGAGTAGCTGCGGGCGCGATGATCTGCTGGCGAATCACGACGAGAAACGTCTGACCTGCGCTGACAGTTTCGGTTGCCCAGTTGGTCGTGGTGCCTCCCGCCCGGCTGAGCCCGAGTTGCACGGAGTTGCCGGATCGGCGCGCTTGCAAATGCCAGTGGAACGTGGCTGTCGACGCCCATCCGCTGTTCTGCCGGTTGGCAGCGGTGATGATCTGCCCGTCAGTTGAGACTTCGGAAATGCTGTTGAAGCGATACAGGAACGAATAGTAAACGTTTGTATTGATATCGGGCCGGAACGTTTGCGAGGGGACGAATCTGTTGTAGCTGCCGTTGTTGATGTTGCTGGCTGCAATCCACACCATGTCGCCTGTCGCCGCCAGCAAACCCAGGGCGGAGGCATCGAGGCTGCCGCTCCCGTTGGTGACAGTGATGAAATCCTGGGGAGTGTTCCACCCTGGTTCGGTCCCGGTGCTTCCGGTGCCTGCGGCGCCGAGTTCTCCCGTTTCATAATTGGCAAACGGTTCGTTCAAAAAGGTGATCGCCTGGGTGCTTGCGGTCAGCAATGCGCCGAGGCAGAGGACAAGAATCGTACGGCTTGGCTTCATAGGAATTGTTCTGGTTTGTCGATGGGCTGCATTCCAGTTGGGCGAAACACAGCAGGCAATTGCGCGATCACGAATAATTCCAACTCAGCAAAGAAGGCATGGCTTCAATACTGATTGGGATTACACGGGGTCACTCTAGCATGCAGCACAACAGCGTCAGCTAGGGAATATTGCATAACTGTTTGAAAAATGAGCACTCCCGGCTGGAGCAGAGACCTTATCTGACTTCTTCAAAGCGAAGCTTCAGACGGTAAGGCTGCGGCGGTACGGAGTACTTTTCCAGGACTCCCGGGCCGCAACTGCCATTGCCAAGACCGGATTGCGCTGCATCTAGCGACAGGACCACTGTACGCCGTTTTTCCAGTTCGTGCGGATGGCGGGCCGACGCAAGATCGGCTGCGGTGAAAGGGAGCGCGGAAAACGAGAACAACGCTTCAATTGCCGATACCTTCAAGCCAGCGCCGTTCCCGTCTTTCAATGTCAGCCACCGCGTGTCCTCGTGGTTTCCATTTTCCTGCGGGCGGACGTAGGGAACGTATTCATTGGTAACAGAACTTCGCCACAGACTGACATCGGCGCTCTCCTTTCGATCGGCGTAGTTTTCCCACGGACCGCGGCCAAACCATTGGAGATTCTGAAACATTCCGTCCAACTGCAGCACGACACCGATGCGCGGCAAAGCGGGCAGGACCCCGAACGGCTCAAAACGGTTGTCGTGATCGAGGACGCCCTCGGGGTGAATGGTCCATGTTTCAAAATGCCGATAACCAGCGCCGTTCGATGCGGTCGTGCGCGAGACAATGTGAATACGTATCGGCGCGGACTCCTGCACTGAGAACGAATCCAGCGTGCGAGTCGCCTGGTCAAGGCCGGCCTGCCGCCAATCGCGTGCAAGCCATCGGCCAAAGCCGCGGTCGTTGTCCGCCGGCGCGCGAAAGAATTGCAGCACCGGGCCGCTGTTGCTGCCGCCAAGGAATTCGCGCCCTGAATAAAGCAGCGAACTCAACGTGCCGTTGTTGACATTGAACCGAATTGAAAACGTGTCGCCCGCGATTGCGAGCGATTCATTCGTGCGCGTCAGTCGCAGCCCCACGTTGCGTCCGCGTGAGTTATCGAACCGGGTCTCCCGCTGGGAAGAGGCAGCCTGGGTGGATCGAACGTTGATGGGCATCTGCTGCCACGCGACTTCGTGTCCTGCAGGCGCCCAATCCGTCTGGTGCCGGAGGTGAAAACTTAAGCGAAGCCAATGTTCCGCGCCGCGCCGCGTGGCGGTTCCAGCCGCAGGAATGAACAGAAGATTCGTCCCGCCTGGACGCAGCACCATGGGATTGGCGATGCGGGACTCGACAACCACTCCGTTGCTGCTGACCGTCCATCGAGGTTCGAGATCGCGCAGGTTCAAAAACGAGTGGCGATTCACAACTTCGATTTGCAATCCGCGACGATTCCGGCCCGCCAGGCGAATTCCGACGGGTTGGTACACCTTCTTCACTTCCCAGTATTTCGGATATTCATCGCGATCCGAAGTCACAACGCCCTTGATGCTGAAGATCCCATGGTTCGGCACATCGCCAAAGTCGCCGCCGTAGCCGATGAATCTTTTTCCGTCGGAAGATACCTTGCGCAAACCCTGGTCGCACCATTCCCAAATGAACCCGCCGAGCAATCGCGGATGTGAATAGATTTCATCCCAGTATTCCTTGAGGTTCCCGATGGAATTGCCCATCGCGTGGGCATACTCACTCGTGAGAATGGGACGATGGTCGTTCGGATAACGGGCCATCGCGAGCAAGTAGTCCCAACGGGCGTTCTCGGGAGCGTCGGGTTTGAGATAGGGCTGCAGCACGCGCGGATAGAAGCGGCTGATCACGTCGACGCTGTCAGGATCCGGCGGAGGAAGATTCCGTGCGTTGGACGCGGAAGCGGTGGGTGAACTTGAGCCAGGGAGAAGTTCGCGTTCCCGCGCTTCGCCTTGCGCCCCTTCATAATGGATGGGGCGGGTTGGATCGAAGGAACTCAACCAAGCTGAGATTGCGGCGAAATTGGGGCCGAACCCGGATTCGTTGCCCATGGACCACATGATGATTGAAGGGTGATTCTTGTCGCGTTCGGCCATGGCAATGGCACGTGAGAGAAACGCGTGGTGCCAGCCCGGATCGTTTGCGAGGTATCCACGCGTTCCGTGCGTTTCAATGTTGGCTTCGTCAATGACATACAGCCCGTGACGATCGCACAGCTCATACCATCGCGGATCGTTGGGATAATGCGACGTGCGGACGGCGTTGATGTTGGCGCGCTTCATCAGGAGGATGTCCTGCACCATGCGATCCACGGCTACTGCATGGCCCCGGTCAGGATCAATTTCATGCCGATTCACGCCTCGAAGCCGGATGGGCTGGCCGTTTACGAGGAATCGGCCATCTCGAATTTCAATCTCGCGAAAACCGACGTTGCAACTGACGGCTTCAACGATGTTCGAAGCCGAATCCTTGAGCGCTAGGACCAGCGTGTAGAGGTTCGGTGTTTCTGCAGTCCACTGTGACGGCCTTGCCACAACCCCTTCCATCAGGGCGAATGTTGGCGAACCGCGCTGAGGGGTGAGATCGTTCAGGATCGACGGCGCAAAATTCTGGTTCAACAACGACGCAGCATCGCGTTTCAACGCCTGCATTTCAACCGGACGCAGCTGTTCATCAAACAAAGTCGCTTCAATCGTCCAGCCGGCAAGCGACTGCGTTGTGTGGCTTTCGAGCTCGGGTTTGATTTGCAGCGTAGCGTCGCGATAATCGGCATCGAAATCGGTCCGTACTGCAAAGTTGCGAATGCGCACGGGCGCGGTGGAGTAGAGGCAAACGTCGCGAAAAATTCCGCTCAATCGCCACATGTCCTGATCCTCCAGGTAGCTGCCATCGCACCAGCGATAGACCTGCACCGCAACCTGGTTGGTTCCCGCGGCCACATGATCAGTGATGTCGAACTCCGCAGGCGTGCGGCTGTCTTCGCTGTAGCCGGCAAATTGGCCATTGATCCACAGGTAAAATGCGCTGTCGACGCCTGCGAAGTGAATGAAGACGCGGCGCCCGTCCCATGCAGCCGGCAGCTCGAATGTGCGACGATAGGAGCCCACAGGGTTGCGTTCCGTGAATGCCGTGAAATGGGTGGGCGGAACAGAAGTCACGCGGGGCGGATCGATTCGGAACGGATATCCCGCGCTGACGTATATCGGCGTGCCGTAACCGCGCATTTCCCAATTCGAGGGCACGTCGATGTGAACCCATTGCGAGTCGTCGAACCTTGATTCGAAAAAGTTGGTGGGACGCGAGTCTGGCGTTGGAACCCAGTGAAAACGCCATGCGCCATTCAATGATTGATAAAATGCCGAACGTGTTGGATCGCCTGTAAGAGCGGATGTGACGTCGTGGAACGGTGTGAACGTGGCGCGCGGCGGCTGTTTGTTGATTTGGTTGACCTGCTCGTTTTCCCACTCGCGGGCGAAAGAGGTTGCCCCGCAGAGCAGCAGGACCATGGCGAAAATCAGTGGTGAGCAGGTTTGGAAGTCTGCGCTGCTCGTAGCGCAGGTCTCCGAACCTGCTGTATCTCCGGCTTCCGAGTGCGCTGAGCCAAACCGCGCACGGGAAGTTTGGAAACCCGCGTTACACCGAGTTTTCAAGTCTGCGCTGCGATGCGTGGGGGTGTTCACTTGGCGAGAGCTTAGTCAGTCAGGCGGGATGCAGCAACGGGCGAGGCAATTTCATCAACGCATTTGGCGATTTTCCATTCACGCAAAGTGTTGGTTCCTTGAAGCCGTTCGTTATGCTGGCGGCGGCTCAAAAACTCATGGAACGCATCCGCGCCATCTATCGGATCGAAACGCCGCTGCCGCTCGAGAAAGCCGCCGCAATCCTCGCTGGCGAGCAATCCTCCGGCACGTTCGTGGAAGTGCCAGGCGAAACCGCCGAACTGAAACACCGTTTCGCGGCGCGCGTGGAAAGCATCACACCCCGGGAGGTGCTGCCGCACCCGAGCCTTCCTGGTTGCGGGGAGGGAAACCAATCCTACCAACGCGCGGACATCGTGGTGTCGTGGTCGATTGAAAACATGGGATTCAATCTGCCGACGCTCGTTTCCACGGTTCAGGGGAACCTCTACGAGCTCTCCCAATTTTCCGGACTCAAGCTGCTTGATCTCGAGCTGCCGCCTTCCTTTGTGTCCCAATTTCGCGGACCGAAGTTTGGAATTGCAGGGTGCCGCGAGCTGACGGGCGTTCACGGACGGCCGCTCATCGGCACGATCATCAAGCCGAGCATCGGCCTCGCGCCAGGACAAACGGCGGAACTCGTCCGCGTGCTGAGCGAAGCTGGAATTGATTTCATCAAGGACGACGAACTCATGGCTGATCCGCCGCATTCACCCTTCGACGATCGTGTCGATGCCATCATGCGCGTGATCCATGCGCATGCCGATCGGACGGGCAAAAAGGTCATGTACGCGTTCAACATCAGCGACGAATTGGATCCGATGTTGCGCCATTACGAGAAGGTGGTTCGCAGTGGCGGCACCTGCGTGATGATGTCGATCAACAGCGTCGGGTTGTCTGCGGTGAAGAAGATTTGTGACGTTGGACAGCTGTCAGTTCACGGGCATCGCAATGGCTGGGGTGCCCTGAATCGGCATCCACTTTTGGGAATTGAATTCGGCGCATACCAGAAATTGTGGCGCATGGCAGGAGTGGATCAGCTTCACGTCAACGGCATCGCAAACAAGTTTTGGGAAAGCGACGATTCGGTCGTGCGCTCGATCGAGGCTTGCCAGGCGCGGCTGCAAAACACGTCTGCAATCCTGCCAGTGGTGTCGTCGGGCCAATGGGGCGGGCAAGCGCCCGAGACGTATCGTCGAACACAAACGGTGGACCTGTTGTACATGGCGGGCGGCGGAATCATGGCGCACCCCTCGGGGCCGGCAGCAGGCGTGCGGTCGTTGCGGAAATGGTGGGAGGCTGCGGTTGAGGGGCTGTCCATGGAACAGGCGGTCGAGGCGTATCCCGAGCTAAGGTTGTCCCGGGAAAAATTCGGCGGAAGCAAGCGATCGAGCTGACGCCACGCGCATGAGCCTGCTCCTGACATTTTATGGCGATGACTTCACGGGGTCGACTGACGCGCTGGAGCAGTTGAACATGGCAGGCATCCAGTCCGCATTGTTTACTTCGCCGCCAACGGCCGAACAGATGCGGCGATTCGATGGGCTGCAGGCGATTGGCGTCGCGGGGCGCACACGCGCGTTGCGGCCGAAAGCGATGACTCGAGAACTGCGGCCAGCCTTTCAGCGTTTGAAGGACCTGCGGCCGCGTCATGTTCATTACAAGGTTTGCTCGACGTTCGATTCATCCCCTGATGCCGGCAATCTCGGCACTGTGATTGCATTGGGATTCGAGGTGTTTCAAACGCGATTCATTCCCATCCTCGCGGCTGCTCCCGCGCTCGGCCGATTCACCGTGTTCGGAAATCATTTCGCGCAATTTGGCATCGGCAGCGGCGGGGAGATTCATCGGCTGGATCGGCATCCGTCCGTCAGCAGGCATCCGATCACCCCGATGCGTGAGGCGGATCTGCGTTTGCACCTGGCAAGACAGACGAAGGAAGCCGTTGGCCTGTTTGACGTCCTCAAGCTTTCACTGCCAATGCAAAAGCGAACAACCGCTCTTGAAGGCCTGCTGGCTGCTGGGGCGCGCGTGGTGTTGTTCGACGCATTGACCATGGACCACGTGGAGCGCGTGGGTGAACTGATGGATGCGTTTGCGAGTGAACAGGCCCCGATGTTTTCAATGGGTTCGTCCGCAATTGAAACGGCACTTGCCAGCATGACGAGCAAACGGCCGCGAGCGGTGAAGCCTCGCCGCACTGGAATATCTGCGGGCGAACCAGTGCTGGTGGCCTCGGGCAGTTGCTCGCCTGTGACGCTGCGCCAGATAAGGTCTGCGGTCCGCAGCGGGTTTGTTGAAGTACCGCTGGACGTGCGGGCGCTGGGAGCGGCAAGGAGCCGCGCAAACGAAATTGTCCGCGCGTCGAACGCCGCGTTGGCCGCGCTCGAAAAAGAACGCAGTGTTGTGATCCATACGACCCGTCACGGCCGCGCCGAACGACTGTCGAGCCATTTCCCGAAAGGCACGGCTGAGGTTCTTGGGAATGCGCTCGGTTCCGTGCTCCGGAATGTCCTGGCGAAAAATCGGGTTCACAGGGTGTGCCTTGCTGGAGGGGACACGTCGAGTTACGCAGCCCGTGCGCTAGGTTTGGAGGCGCTTGAGATGATCGCGCCGTTGACACCCGGGGCGCCGCTGTGTCGTGCGCGCGCTCCAGGTTCGCCGCTCGATGGGCGTGAGGTGGTTTTCAAAGGCGGGCAGGTGGGAGTGGAAAATTATTTCGAACAGCTATGAAAAAGACGCTTGGATTGGTTCACACATCAGCGACGCTTGTTCCTGTATTTGCGGCGCTGTGCAAGGAGAAGCTGCCGAATGTCGAGACCTTCAACATCGCCGATGACAGTCTGATCAAGGATGTGATTCGCCGAAACGAGCTCACGTCCCAGACAGCACGGCGGGTCGTTCAGCATGTGGCGTCGGCTGCCGAGGCTGGCGCCGATTTGATCCTTGTCACGTGCTCCTCGATTGGCCGCGCAGTGGAGACAGCTGCCGGGCTGGTGAACGTGCCCGTGCTGCGGGTGGACCAGCCGATGGCCGACGAAGCGGTTCGGCTGGGCACTCGCATTGGCGTCGTGGCGACTTTGCCCACGACACTGGAACCCACGGCCGATCTCATTGCGCGGCGCGCTGCGATCATTGGCAAGAGAGTTGAGGTCACATCCCGGCTTTGCGAAGGCGCCTTTAATGCCTTGATGAGTGGAGACGCTGCGACGCACGACGCGATGATTTCGGCAGCGCTGCAGGACATGGCACAGAAGGTGGAAGTCATCGTGCTTGCGCAGGCATCGATGGCCCGGGTGGTCGAGGGGCTGCCTTCGGAAGCGCGGCGTGTTCCTATCCTTGCGAGTCCGCGTCTGGCGATTGACTACGTGGCTCAACGCATGCAAGGCGCGGCGGGGTCGATATGAACCCCGCCTGGCAAATGCTGGCGGCGGCTGCCGCTGTGGCGGCTGCGATTTCCCTGCGATTTGTTCCAAAATTGCGCAGCTACCAATTCACTGCATGGATCATTGCCGCGGTCGTGTGCGCAATGATTTATCCGCAGCGCTTCCTCCGGATTGGTGATGTGGATCTCCGCAACAAGTGGCTGATCCTGTTCATTGTGCAGGCGGTCATGTTTGGAATGGGCACGCAGATGAAGCTGGCGGATTTCAAAGGGTTGGTGCGGATGCCGTGGGCGGTGTTCATCGGCGTTGCCGGGCAATTCACGATCATGCCGCTCCTGGGTTTTGCGCTGACCAAGCTTTTCCAATTCGAACCTGAGATAGCGGCGGGTGTGATTTTGATCGGCTCGTGCTCCGCAGGCCTTGCTTCGAACGTGATGGCCTACATCGCGAAGGCGAACCTGGCATTGTCGATTACGATGACTTCGATAACGACGATGCTGGCGCCGGTCATGACGCCGTTTTGGATGCGGCTGCTCGTTGACGAACGCGTTGAGAGTTTGAGTTACGTGAGCATGATGATGGAGATCATCAAAATAGTCATTGTTCCGATCGCCGCGGCGCTCCTGCACGATTATCTCGGGTTCGCCTCGGAGCGGGGGAGAAGGATTGTGCTTTCGCTCGCGCTGGTTGCGGTGGGGTGGCTGGCATTTCTGGCGCTGGGCGGATGGCCATGGCTTCAGCTGGCGTTGTCTGCGGACGCGCTGCCGTGGGTGGGAGCGGTTGGATTTGTGCTGGCGGCGATTCCCGTCGGGGTCATCTACCATCAACTCACGCGATTTTTGCCTGTCTTGCCACGAGTGATGCCGGTGCTCTCGATGGCGGGCATCGTCTATTTCACCACCGTGACGACTGCGGCTGGCCGGAACAATCTGCTCGAGGTTGGCGGGGCCCTCTTTTGCGCGGCCGCGTTGCACAACGTGTTCGGCTACGTGTTCGGTTACGGATTGGCGCGTTTATGCAGGCTCGACATGGCATCGTGCCGCACGGTTGCATTTGAGGTCGGCCTGCAGAATGGCGGAATGGCGTCGGGCATCGCAGGCGCGATGGGCAAGCTCGGGACTGTGGGCCTGGCGGCGGCCATTTTCAGCCCGTGGATGAATGTCAGCGGATCCATTCTCGCCAATTACTGGCGAAAGAGGGCTGGAAAGACGGCAGAATGCGGGAGTCAGGTTGTGATCACCTGAAGGATTTGAATTGCGCCTTTGATTTCATCTCCGCGCTGGAGCCCGCGCCAGGTTCCGCGGTTATCCCGGAACGCCAGCCGGGAATTCCCATTGCACTTGATCAATGCCCGTTCTGTTCGTTGGCGTATCGCACCGGATTTCTGCTCTGGCTGCACGTGGCTCGTCATGAACACAACGTACATCAGCGCACGCCTTCCGCTAACCGGATTTGGCCAGGAAGCTACGCATCTTTTGGCGCGATCGCGGGCTGGCAACTGGGAATTCAGATTACCCGGCGCACAGCCTGCTGCCATGCGTGATGCAGGGCAGTTGCCTGGGCGGAATCCAGCTTTGGAGCGTAGGAGATGTGTGTGTTTCCGATGCGCTCCAGATCCTGCAGCGATCCGCAGATCTTCTGGTTCAGCAATCCATTCAGCGCAGCGCCCCAGGCGCACAGTTCGGTGGTCTGCGCAACGGCGAGTTCGGCACGAGTGATGTCCGCACTGAATTGCATGAGAAACTGGTTGCGGGTTGGACCTCCATCAGCAGCAATCCGGGTGACGCGATGCCCTTCCGCGCTCATCATGTCCAGGACGTCGCGAAGCTGGTACGCGATGGACTCGAGGGCGGCGCGGACGATGTGTTCGCGCCGGGTGTGGGCGCTCATGCCGAGAATTGCGGCGCGCGCATCAGGAGACCAGTAGGGCGCGCTCAGGCCTGCGAAGGCGGGGACGAGATGCACACCGCCGTTGTCGGGCACAGAGCACGCCAGAGCTTCGACTTCCGAGGCGTCGCGGATCAGTCCCATTTGATTCTTCAACCATTCGATGGTGGCCGCGGAGAAGTTGATGAGACCTTCAAGCGCGAAAGTGGCCTGGCCATTGAGCACCCATGCCAGGGCCAGCACGCTTCCCTTTTCAGGCAGGCGGAATGCGCTGCCCACATTCAGCATGACCGACGTTCCTGTTCCGAACGTGGCTTTTGCGGTTCCCGGCGTGAAGCAGCGCTGGGCGAAGAGAGCTGCCTGTGAATCGCCCATCACCCCTGCAATTGGAATTGGGTTTGGAAGCAGGCCCTCGAGATCAGTATCGCCGAACTGAGCCGCGCTTTCCCGCACTTCAGGCAGAGCGCGAGAAGAAACTTCGAAGAGGTTGCACAGCTCTGGATCCCATCGAAGTTCGGCGATGTTGAACAGAAGCGTGCGGCTGGCGTTGGTGAAATCGGTGGCAAAAGTTTTTCCATGCGTGAGGCGATGG
Source organism: Verrucomicrobiia bacterium (assembly GCA_035629175.1). Taxonomy (NCBI): domain Bacteria; kingdom Pseudomonadati; phylum Verrucomicrobiota; class Verrucomicrobiia; species Verrucomicrobiia bacterium. The sequence goes on from DASPIL010000033.1 coordinate 42,946, forward strand.
ATAAGATAGGTGTCGATGGTTCCAATGACCGCTTCACCGGTTTTAAGCTTTTGCGCGAGGCCGGGTTTTTCCTGGATGAGCCACTTGAGTTTTGAAGCCGAGAAATATGTATTAATCTTGAGCCCGGTCTTTTCCCGCACGGTGCTTTCATGGCCGGAACGAATGAGATCGGCGCAAATCCCATCGCCGCGGCGGTCGAGCCACACCAGCGCATTGTGCAAGGGTTTGCTGGTTTTACGGTCGAAGATGAGGATCGTTTCGCGCTGGTTCGTCAGGCTGAGGAAGCTGATGGGATGGCGATGTTGTTCCACCACCTCCCTGAGGACGGCGAGCGTGTTCTGCCAGATTTCTTCAGGGTCGTGTTCGACCCAGCCGGGTTGCGGGTAGAGTTGGCGGTGCTCGCGGCTGGCCCGGGCGAGGACTTCGCCTTGCGGCGAAAAGACGAGCGCTTTGGTTGCAGAGGTGCTTTGGTCAAGGGCTAGGAGCATGGGACTAATGAGACTAATGGGACTAATGGGACTAATGGGACTAATGGGACTTATGGCGGCGGCGGGCTTCGAACATGCGTTCGCGGAGGCCGCCGTGCCGGGTGAAATCCTGCTCGAGACGAAGGATCTGGCGATCAAGGAGGTAGTTCGCCTGGTGAATGAGACAAATGGCGATGTTGGCTACGATCTCCGCAGGACGGCTTTCCGCAAACGGACGAAAGATCTCGTACGTAGAGTCGGGCCGGCTGCCAAGTTTGCGCACGTAGAGAGCCTCTGTTGAGTTCTTGTCCCAGATGTTCAGTTCGCGCGCGCGTAGGAAATCGCCGTAATCGAGCAGAAGTTCTTCCAGGCTGGCACGAGCCACGTTCGTCAGCTTGATTTCGGTTTCCTTCGAGGTGCCTGAGGCTTTTGAGGCTTCGGAAATGTTCTGCTTTCCGGATCGCGCTGCCTGAACCATCTGGTCGATCGTCCGGTCTCGTCTTTCGAAAAAGCGCTTGCAAAAGGTGAAAGTCAGGTCGTAGATCATCTCTGATTTCCGGTAGGACAGAAGCTCGCGGTAGTTCCCGTGCGGCGGTATGAATCCCTCTTGCATATGTTTTCCCTTTTTTCCCCATCAGTCCCATGGATCCTATAAGACCCATGGGACTCATGGGACCCGTGCCTTTATAACCACTGCCGACAAACTTTCCATCGAAATTCCGTAATGGCGGAAAATGTCCGCTTGCGAACCTGTGACGGTTTCTTCATCTGGAATGCCTACCATGCGGAACGCCACGTGCACGCCCGCCTGCATGAGGAGGCCGGCGCACGCTTCGCCCAAACCGCCGTGAACGCTGTGCTCTTCCACCGTGATTACTGACCGGCATTCGCGGGCCGCGCGCAGGATGGTCTCTGCGTCGAGCGGTTTCACTGTGTGCACACTTAAAACCCTGGCGCGAATGCCGCGCTCTTCCAACGCCGCCGCTGCCAGCACGCAATGCACAACGGTCTCTCCCGTCCCAATAAATGCAACATCGTTGCCGTCGCCCAGCTGGATCGCCTTGCCGGCTTGAAACTGTGTGCCTGGCGCGTGCAGCGTGTACATGGGCGCCTTGCCGAAGCGCACAAAGACCGGCTTTGATGCGCGTGCGGCGGTTAGGATGGCCTCCCGAGTTTCAAAGTTGTCCGCGGGAACGATGATGCTGATGTTATTGATCGCGCGCAGAACAGCGAGGTCGTGCAACGAATGATGTGTGCTGCCGAGCGCGCCATAACTGACGCCGGCACTGATCCCGACCAACACAGCAGGGACGTCAGAATAGCAGATGTCGTTCTTGATTTGCTCGAGCGAGCGGGCGGTGAGAAAGCAGGAAGGTGAAACCCCGAACGATTTCTTCCCGCACGCAGCCAGCCCGGCCGTGATGCCAACCAGATTCTGTTCAGCAATGCCGACTTCGATCAGTTGTTCCGGAAACGCCTTGCCAAAAGGTGCGAGCTTGCCGGAGCCGCGTGAGTCGCTCGTTACCGCGACAATATTGCGATCGGCGCGCGCGAGTTCCTCCATGGTTGCCGCGAACTCGTCCAGGTTCGCGCGTCCCATGCTCAGGCCAAGCTTCTCGGCCATGGCTGTTGCAGCCGTCGAAAATATTGAAGGGGCAGGGGCGCTCATGAATTTTTTTGCAGCCGCTGTTCCGCCGCAGTGAGTTCATCTAGGGCCTGCTCCAGTTCGGTGGCGGTGGGCACGCCGTGATGCCACTTCGGCACGTTCTCCATGAAGCTGACGCCCTTGCCTTTCACTGTGCTGGCAAGGATGAACGTGGGCTGCCCGGGCGCAGGCGCGGCGCTGAGCGCCTCAACCAGGTCCGCGAAATTGTGTCCGTCGACGGTCCGCACCGCCCACCCAAAAGCACGCCATTTGTCCTCGAGCGGCTCGTTGCAACACACATCACGCGTGTGGCCAGTGATCTGCAGCGTGTTGTGGTCAAGGATCGCGACGAGGTTATCGAGCTTGTGATGCGAGGCCGCCATGGCAGCCTCCCAGTTCGAACCCTCGGCCAACTCTCCGTCACCGAGCAACGTGAACACGCGGTAATTGGCGCGATCCATTTTCCCGGCGAGCGCCATCCCGAGGCAGATCGGAAGACCGTGGCCCAGTGCGCCCGTGTTCATTTCGATTCCGGGAATGTGGCGCGTCGGGTGGCCCACGAAATGGGACTGATAGCGGCAGATCTTGTCGAGTTCGGTTTCAGGGAAGAAGCCGCGATCCGCGAGAACGGTGTAAAGCGCTTCAACGCAGTGTCCCTTGCTTTGGACGTAACGATCGCGGTGCGGGTGCAGCGCATTCTGCGGCGAGATGTTTAGCACCTGGTTGTATAGGGCCACCAGGATATCGATGCAGGAGAGGCCGCCACCCGTGTGTCCGGCGCCTGCATGACGAATCGCCTGCAGCATGCGTTTGCGCAGGCGCAACGATTTGAGCTGGAGGTCCAGGAAGGGGCGTTGTTCAGCCATGCCGGTGCACTTCCCATCCGAAATAGTTTCCAAAGGCCTCCTCGAGAATGGCCGCGCTTTGGGAAACGGTCATCACGACATGGTGTTCAAAGCCGTTGCGGCAAACGTAGTTCATCAGCTTCTGCAGGTTCGGCACACGCGCCACAGCTCGATTGCCGAAGGTGTCGAGCGGATCATTTGTAAGCTCGCCCTCGCCCACATACGCGCGGATGCAACCGTCCGTATCCGCGGTCGTGATGCGTCCGAAGGTCAGGGGACCCCCGGGTGTGCGCCCTTCGAGTGCGCCATATGTGTTCTCCACGCCAAGCGTGCTGCCGAGAATCGGGGCGTTGGAAATCTTGATGTCGGGCAGAAAGCTCTTCGCCCAGTTGCCGCAATGGAAGAGCACGCACTTTTCGTCGTCATCGGCGTAGTTATTGTTCCAATCGACGAGCGCCGCAGGCGTGTTGCCTGCCAGTTGCATGGCACACATCGTAAGCACGCCGGTGACATCGACCTCGCACGCACTTGGCATGAAACGATCGCTCATCATGCTCATCAGCGTGCAAACGTTGCAGCCGTAATTCTGTTGAACCGAGGTCCAGCATTGAATCGCCGTTGCGTCGAGCGCGTTGGCGGTCATCCAGTCGGCGAGCACGACACCCATTTTCGCCATCTGCACGAGCTTGTCATGGGGAACGCCCGGGGCAGGCGCGTAGCTTTTGATTTCGTCGAGCTTTGCTGCGACGGACGGAACCGACAGATCAAGCTTGTTGGCATTGCCGATGATTTCGGAAAGATCAACCGTGGTGACGCTGATGCCGTGCCGCTCCAGGATTTTTTCCGAGTAACGAACGGTGTTGAACGCGCCTGGCCGCGCGCCGACGGCGCCGAGCCGGACACCGCGCATGCCGTTCACGACGCGGCAGACGCCCATGAACTGCTGCAGGTCCTGCATGAAGCTTGCGGACGTGGGATGCGATACGTGTTTGCTCGTGAGCGTGAACTTGATCCCGGCCTGGACCAGGTTGTTGCACACGGATATTTTGCCGCAGTAAGCATCGCGCCGTCGCGCAGGGGAGAGTTGCTTGAGGTCGTCGGGATAACCCTGGATCAAAACCGGCACGTTCAGCTTTGCCATCTTGAGCGTGTCAGCAACTCCCTTTTCATCGCCGAAATTCGGAAGGCAGACAAGGATCCCATCCATCTCGTGACTGTGCCTTCGGAAGAGTTCAGCGCACTTTCGGGCATCGGCGTGGGTCTCCACACCACCGAGCTTGGAGTCATTTTCGTCCAGCTGAATGGCGCGAATGCCGAGTTTCGCAAACACACCTGCCATGTCCGCCCGCGCCTCCGTAATGAGGTGATCCGGGAAAAAGTCGCGATTTCCGTAAAGCACGCCGAGCGCGAACGGCTTGGAATTGAGGGCTTTCATAGTGCGTGGAAAGACAATTCCCTGCGGGCAATTGATGCAAGCCGTTTCTGGCTGGTGGCATTTTCCATAAATCTTTTGGCCCTTTTAAGATGACCGAATTCGGGGCTTTGGGTTACAAGAGAAAGGCCTCCAAACAGGTCTATGCTATCGCTCACAAACAAATGTCGGTTGCGTGTTGCCGTCATGGCAATGTCAGCATTGCTTTGCGTGGAGTCAACGCGGACGTTCGCCGCGGACATCGTTGCCGGGACGAATCGCTTTCAGGGTGAGGTCATTGTCCTCGCCCCGGAGGGCTTCACTGTCGACGAAAGGAGCGCCGCGCAGTTCAATGTTTCCCTGCGGGAATCCGCTGAAACGCTATCAGGATCGCGCATGGCGCATCGCGCCCTGAAGCAAACAACCGAAGCCGCCCGGCGCGGCCCGAGCGCGGATAACCCGCACTTTGCTGTGCGCTTTGCAATGCCGATTCCGCCCGAAAACGACACCAACCTCATCGGCGCATTGCTGGGACTGGATGCGAATGTGCTCGCCCACAACCATTCGCCTGGATTCGCGGTCCTTCCAAACGGCGATGTGCTGGCGATTTATTTCAGCGCAGAGGGGCCGCGCGGTCACAACGAGCGCGCAGCGTCGGCGCGGTTTGTGCAGGCGCGGCTGCGTCATGGGGCCGAGGAGTGGGATCTTCCCGAGCTATTTTTTCACACGCGCGACTTCAACGATCAATCGGCGCTGCTTTGGATCGATGGAAGCACGGTGCGGTTTTTTGGCGGGGGACGCGAAAACCCGATGATGTTCAAAATCGCCGCTTCCGAGGATAACGGCGCTCACTGGAAATTGTCGTTACCCATCCTGGAAGCGCCTCCAAAAGATTTCACTGCGCAACCGATCGTGAATGCCTTTCGGGATCCACGCGGGTCCATGTATTTCGCGATGGATGCTGAAGATGACAACAGCTTTCTCTGGCGCAGTTCCGATCAAGGCGTGACGTGGCGCGACATGGGCGGACGGACGGGAGGACGCCATTCAACGATGGCGCTGTTGAGTGATGGAAATACGCTGCTCTCCATTGGGGGAAAGAACACCGCTGTCAACGGATTCACGCCACAAAACATTTCGACCAACTGGGGAGCAACGTGGTCGGAATCGACTTCGACTATCTTTTCGCCGCTTGGCGGGAATCAGCGCCCACACCTCATTCGACTCGCGAACGGCCATCTTTGCTTTGTCACGGATTCCTATCATCGCCGAAAGGAGGAATTACCACCGGGGTGGACGCATGGAGCGGGTGCATTCGTGGCGATTTCCAGGGACGACGGCATGACGTGGCGTGTAAAGCGGCTGCCGGTGGAACTGCCGCATGAGGCGGATCGTGCCCGGGGAACTTTGGGCTATGCGAGTGTGGCACAGGCGCCCAATGGTGTGATCCACGTGCTCGCGACCATGACCCACCCTTGTCTGCACTACGAGTTCAATGAGGCCTGGGTTTTCTCTGACCGGGCTGAGGGGGAACTGGATGTGGATGGAGCGCGTGTCGAACAATTTGCCGAGAATCACGCCAACGGAAAACAGCGCGTGAGTTGGTCGGCGGAAATCACGAAAGCCGGAAGTTACCGTTTGCACGGCAAGGAGATCTCTTATTACGACAACGGACAGAAAGAACGCGAGACCACCTACATCCGTGGCCGGAAATCTGGAATCGAAACATTGTGGACGCGCGACGGGAAGAAAATTTGGGTGTGGGAGCGGGATGTTGAAAAGAACACGGCGGTGTGGACGCACTATTGGCCGAACGGGAGGAAACGCGTGGAATCGCATTGGAACCTCAAGCCGCGCGCCCGCGACGCCGCGCGCCATTTCGTCGGGCTTGAAGCCCATGGGAAAGCGACGCATTGGAGCGAGGACGGCAAGGTGTCAGCGCGCTATGAATTTGCGCATGGCGCGCTGGTTAACTCTTCAAAACCGGGCGGCCAGGGTTTTCGATGAGCGCGATCGATTCAGCCATAATACTAGTCTACTTCCTGGTCGTGTTCGGAATCGGGTTCTACTTTTCGCGCAACCAGAAGACCACGACTGATTTCTTCCTCGCTGGAAAGCGGGTCCCTGGCTGGGTTGTGGTGTTTGCGATTGTCGGCACGATGATCAGCAGCACGAGTTTCATCGGGCATCCAGGCAATGTCTACGCCCGCGACATGTGGAATTTGCCTTCGTTTTTCCTGCTGCCGGTTGTGATGCTCGCGGTTTCGCGGTTCATCGTGGTGTTCTATCGGCGGACGATCCAGATGAGCATCTACGATTATCTGGAGAAACGTTTCAGTTACTTCGCGCGGGTTTACGGCGCGACGGCATTTATCGTGAGCCGCGTTGTAGACATGAGCGCCACCCTTTATTTCCTGGCAATCCCGGTTTCCTACCTAAGCGGGATCAGTGTCAGCTGGGTGATTTTCATTGTGGGAATGGTGACTTTGATCATGACGGTCGCGGGCGGGATCGCGGCTGTGGTTTACGCCGATGTGCTGCAAGGCGTTTTGCTGATCGGAGGTGCGATTGCGTGTCTTGCGATTGCGATGTTCCGGCCGGCGGGCGGACCCATGGCAGTGCTGCAGACGGCGTGGGAGGGCGGAAAGTTCGGGCTTGGAAACATGTCGTTCAGCTGGGTGACGGAGAACATCTGGTTTTATCTCGTAGGCGGCGGGATTTGGGCCGTGCAACGGTACGCTCTGGACCAGCATATCGTGCAAAAATATCTGGTCGCGAAAACCGATCGCCAGGCAAAGATGAGCGCTTATTTCGGAGCGATAGCCTGCCTGCCTGTGTGGATGTTGTTCTTCCTCCTCGGCGCCTGCCTTTGGGCATTTTTTCAGCTGAGCGGCGGGGCGTTGCCGGCTGAGGTCGCCACCATCAAGGACAACATCGTTCCCTACTTCATCAAGACACAATTGCCAGTGGGGGTAATCGGCCTCGTGATTGCAGCGTTGATTGCCGCAGCGATGTCCAGCCTCGACTCGGACCTCAACAGCATGGCGACGGTGATCGTGGATGACTTTTACGCGCGGCTGCGTCCGTCTTCGCCCGATGCGCAGCGCTTGTGGGTGGGCAGGCTGGCGGTGGCGATGCTCGGCATCCTGGCGATCGTGTTTTCGCAATTGTGGATCGGGATTGGAACCGCGATGGAGTTTGGCATTCAACTTTTCTCGATTGCGACGGCGGGCATGCTGGGCCTGTTCGCGCTGGGGGCACTGACGCGGCGCGCCAATGCGAAGGGCGCGCTGGTAGGGATCCTGGCGTGCGCAATCTTTACAGGCTGGGCGACGTTGACGTCGGTGCATATTCCTGCGCTGGGCGGCCGCGCACTCGATCTCGGCCCTCTCAACTATTCGCTGCACCCGTTTCTGATCGGGGTGTTCAACCATGCGATTCTTTTCGTGGTGGGCTGGGCAGCGAGCTTCCTGTTTACCGACAACCCGGCTGTGCCGGCGCGGGCTTCGCTGGAAACAGTGGGAACACCATGAACATTGTCACGCTGCTTCAACCCCCGCGGATCGTTGTCGGCAACGGCTGCGCGCCGCAGTGCGCCCGTGTCCTCGCAGAGGCCGGAGGCCGGCGCGTCCTGCTGGTTTCGAGTTCACCTGTGATTCCGACGCTCAAGCCGGTCTTGGATGCGCTTGCGGGCGAATCGATTCAAACGGTCATGAGCCCCGCTGTGGACCGCGAGCCGGATCGGGCTCTGTTCAATGGCGTGCTGGAACTTGCGAAGAGCGAGAATGTGGATGGAGTTCTCGGCATCGGCGGCGGAAGCGCAATCGATGTGGCGAAGCTCGCCGCAGCTTTGACGCGTGGCACACAGCGGGTGGAGGAGGTGTTCGGGATTGGTTTGCTGGCTGGCCGGAATCTTCCGCTGGTTTGCCTGCCAACCACCGCCGGAACCGGCGCTGAAGTTTCTCCAAACGCCATTCTGCTGGATGAGAGTGACGAACTGAAGAAGGGCGTGATCAGCCCGCACCTTGTTCCCGATGCGGCATTTGTTGATCCGTTGCTGACGCTTTCCGTTCCCCCCGCAGTCACGGCGGCGACAGGATTGGATGCGCTCACGCATTGCATCGAGGCTTTCGTCAACAATTTTTCCCATCCCGCCGTGGACTTATATGCACTGCAGGGCATCAGGCTGATTTCGCGCAGCCTGCACGCTGCGGTGCAGGACGGTTCGAATGTGGATGCCCGCGCGGACCTGGCACTGGGCAGTCTTTACGGCGGGCTTTGCCTCGGGCCCGTCAACACAGCGGCGGTGCATGCGTTGTCGTATCCGTTGGGCGGCCGTTTCCATATTGCGCATGGCATTTCGAATGCAGTGCTTCTGCCATCCGTGTTGCGATTCAATTTGCCCGCGGCGCCAGAACGTTACGCGGAAGTGGCCGTCGCCCTGGGCGTGCAGCGGAATGGCTCGGCGGCGGGCACAGCCGAGCAGGGAATCCAGCGCCTCACGAAACTTTCGAAAGCGTGTGGCATCCCGCAATGGATCTCTGACCTCGGAGTTCCCCGGAGCGCCATTCCGGAAATGGCGCGCGCGGCAATGCAGGTGGCGCGGCTGTTGAAAAACAATGTGCGGCCGCTGACGGAGGCCGATGCGATCAGGATCTACGAAGCAGGTTTTGAATGAAGAACGGGTTAAAATATGAAGGCACGGTCGTCCCGATGGTGACGCCAATCACCGCGGCAGGCGCGCTCGATGAATCCGCGGTGAGCCGGCTCGTCGAGACTTTGATCGAGGGAGGCGTGAACGGGATTTTTGTCCTCGGAACGACGGGGGAGGGCGCGAACGTCCCAAAGGCGCTTCGCCGCCAGATGGTCCGCCTCACCGCGAGCACCGTCCGAGGCCGGGCCATGGTTTATGCAGGCGTCGGCGATCTGACAGCCTCCGACTTTGGCCTCGTCAATCACTGCTTCGAAGACGGCGCCGATGCGATTGTGGTGCATCCTCCCATTACGGAAGCGGTCAGCGCCGCGGATGTGGGCGGGTGGTATCGGCGTTTGCTCGATGGCCTGCATGGGCCCTTGATTCTTTACAACATGCCTTCGACCACAGGGATCTCGATTCCGCTGGAGGCGGTTGAATCGTTGTTGGGTCATCCGCACCTGGCTGGAATGAAGGATTCCGAGAACAATCCGAAAAGGCTCGAGGAAATGCTCAAGCGATTCGGCGGGCGTCCGGGCTTCGCCATTTTTGTGGGCGTGGGCGCGCTGATGGAAAAGGGGTTGAAGCTGGGCGCAGATGGAATCGTTCCGAGCGTAGGCAACCTGATCCCCGATGTTTGCCAGAACCTGTGCGTGTCTGCGCGGAGCGGCGACTGGATGCAGGCAGAGACACATTTCTCGCGCATGAATGCGGTTGCCGCGCTTTACCAGAAAGGCAGGACCCTGAATGAATCCCTGTCCGTCCTGAAAGCCGCCGTGCATTTTCGCGGACTTTGCGAGCCTTACGTGCTGCCGCCGTTGAGCATGCTTTCGGCCGCAGCCATGGAAAAATTGCGGACGCAGATGATGCAGCTTCAGCTCAATGGCAGCGGAAATGGCTCAGGCAACGGGCACGGCCACGCGGTATGAGCGCGCGGCCCGTCCTTGGCCTGACGATGGGCGATCCCGCAGGCATAGGCCCGGAAATCTGCCTGCGCGCCCTGAGCGAACCTTCCGTTCTCGACCAGTGTGTTCCCGTCCTCTTTGGCGACGCTGGTGTATTGGATAAAGTTTCCCGTCTGGCTCTTGGAAGCGCGGCACATGCGCCGCGATTGCTGACATTGGAAGAGTGGGAGCGGACAGCGATAACGGATGCGGCAGTGGTTGACTGTCGTGCCATTGATGCGGCTGCAGTGGAACCGGGAAGGATCTCCGCGGCGTGTGGCCGGGCTGGATATGTTTATATTGAGCAGGCAATCCGATCCGCCTTGCGCGGGCAGATCGCGGGTGTGGTCACGGCACCGATCCACAAGGAGGCATTGAATCTTTCCGGAATCCCCCATCCAGGCCACACCGAAATCTTCACCGCGCTCACGGGTTCCAGGCGAAGCTGCATGATGCTGCGGTCCGAAGTCATCACGGTGAGCATGGTGACGACACATATCGGTTACCTGGATGTGGAGTCGAAGCTGTCGGTGGAACGTGTGTTGAACGTGATTGAGCTGACGGCCGAGGCCATGCGTTGGATGCTGCGACGAGAGCCGCGCATCGGCGTCTGCGGGCTTAATCCGCATGCAGGCGAGCACGGGCTGTTCGGGCGGCGCGAGGAGGAGGAGATTGTGGAACCCGCTGTCAAAAAAGCGCGGGAAAGCGGCATCGACGCCACAGGCCCACTGGTGCCCGACGCGGCGTTCACCAAAAATCAGCGCGCACGTTTTGATGCCATCGTTACGCTGTATCACGACCAGGGCCACATCCCTTTCAAGATGCTTGCCTTTGATACGGGGGTGAACATCACGCTCGGGCTTCCAATCATTCGCACATCTGTTGATCACGGAACGGCGTTCGATATTGCATGGCGGGGAACGGCCGATCCAAGCAGTTTGTTTGAGGCGATTCGCGTGGCCGTTGAACTCTCCGAGGGACGCCAGGAGCCACGTCGTCACGAAGCAACCAGCACGGACAGAACGCTCAACTCATAAATCGTAAATCATAGGTCGTAAATCAATGATAGGCGTCATTGCAGATGACTTGAGCGGAGCGGCTGAAATCGGCGCGCTCGGCCTGCGCCATGGTTTGACGTCGGAGATCGTGACGCATGGGACGCGGCCGGGCCGGGCGGATTTGGTATGCATCGATACGGATTCGCGTTCCCGCACCGCCAGCGATGCCGTGGAGAGGAATCGCGACGCCGCGCGGGTGCTGCAAGCGGCGGGTGCTGAGTGGATCTACAAGAAGGTCGATTCCGTGCTGCGCGGTCACGTCGCAGCTGAACTGCACGCCGTGATGGATGCGCTTGCCTGCGATCGGGCTTTGCTCGTTCCGGCCAATCCGTCACGCAAACGGATTGTCCGCGGCGGCAAGTATTACATTGATGGCCGCCCGATCGATCAAACCGAGTTCGCGCACGATCCGGAATACCCGCGGAACACGGCGAGGGTAGTTGACCTGCTCGGGCCTGCGCGGCAGGGCGCGATGCGGGTGTTTCGGCAAACCGACCCGCTTGTGGGAAATGGAATCGGGATCGGGGAAGCTTCGAAGCTGGCGGATCTTAAAGTTTGGGCGGGACGATTAACGCCGGGAATCGTTGCAGCGGGGGCCGCAGAGTTTTTTGCCGCGCTGCTCGAGGCGCGCGGCTTTCCTGAGCGATCCGAGACTGCAGAGCTGGAACGCTGTGACGAACCCCGCCGTGAGTTGTTTGTCTGCGGAACAGCAAGCCGCTCGGGCCGCGAGTTCGTCCGGGCATCCCGGCTCCGCAAAGTTCCGATTTTTTCACTTCCATCGGAACTCGTCTGGGGCGCGGACTTCAGCGAACTCGCCCGTTTGGCAGTGGCGCGCCGGGCAGCGGCAGCTTGCGCGACAAGCCTGCGGGTCATATTGCACGTCGGCCTGCCAAACATGCGCCGACCCGAGGCGGCGCGGATGCTGACTGAACATCTCGTTCGTCTTGCGGAACTGGTATTGGGTCTGGCAGACGTGACAAGCGTCTATGCCGAGGGCGGGGCGACGGCGGCGGCCCTGATGCAGCGCATGGGATGGACGCGTTTGAAGGTCATGAGTGAGCTGGCTCCTGGTGTTGCGCGTCTGGCTGCCGGCAAGGACGGGAGGATATGGCTGACAGTCAAACCAGGCAGTTACGCCTGGCCGGCAGCGGTTCGCAAAGGCGCGGCGCTTGCGTGCGGCAGGGTCGCTTGAGATAGTGCGCGCATGCAACCTGGACCGGTCGATGACGCAGATGTTGTGGAGGCGCCTGAAGCGCCAACCGCTGAACACCTGACGTTTGTCGAGCCGTCGCCCATTGCGCGGCGGCTGTTATGGCACTTGTTCTCGATCGGATCCCGCCGGATCACCGAATCTGACCGCCATCAATCGTTCGAAAAACCTGGCGCGCATCTATTCTGGGTGCAGTCCGGAGAAGGCGAACTGGAACATGAGAAAGGGCGGCTGGCGCTGGCGCGCGGGCGCAAGGTGTGGCTGGTGGACATGAGCAAACCGCGCACGTATCTGCCCGCGGCCAAGCGGCATCTCACGATCGCGGGTTTCCGGTTTGGAGGTCCAGGGCTGGAATTCTGGCATGAGGAAATTCGGGGCACGGAAGGTCCTGAATTTGCACTCAGTGATTTTGGTTTTGTGAAGCGCACCCAGAGCGAACTCCTTCGCCTGGTTCGCCGGCGTCCCGTCGGTTGGGAATGGCAGATTCATGTGGTCATCACGAACATGCTGGGCAAGCTGCTGATGGCCCGGAAGCTCTTGGTGTCGCCGCAAGCCGAACTGCCCGCTCCCGTGGTGCGGGTGCTGAACGCCATTTCAGCCAATCCCATGCGCGACTGGAAGGCGACGGAACTCGCATCGATCGGAAAGGTGAGTTACTCCGGCTTGCGCGCGATGTTCCAGAAGGCAAAACAGGGAACGATCCACGAGCATATACAGCGCGCGCGCCTCGACCAGGCACGGCTGCTCCTGGCGGACAAGCGATTGTCCGTGAAGGATGTCGCCGCACAGCTCAATTTCTCAAGCGAGTTCTACTTCAGCCATTTCTTCCGCCATTACACAGGGATGACTCCGACCGAGTTCAGGCAGCATTTGAAAGGATGACATGAAGCTTCGGATTTTGAATTTGGTTCTGCGGCTGGTCACGGTGGCCGCCGTTTTCGCTGGCAGTGGCTTCGCCCCGGCGACGGCGCAGGAGACGCTGCGGCAATATCTTTCCGGCAAGGGAAAGGACGACGCGGTGCCGTGGCGTTTCCAATGCACGTCAGGCGCCAACGCCGGGGTGTGGACCAATCTGCCGGTTCCGTCTCATTGGGATGTGCACGGCTTCGGCACACTCAGCTACAAAAAGGACGGAACAAATGCGTTGGACGAACGGGGATTGTATGAACGCGAGTTTGCTGTTCCGAACGAACTGACGAATCGACGCATCTTTATTGTGTTCGAAGGGGTCATGACAGACACCGCGGTCAAGATCAACGGCCAGTCCGCCGGACCTGCGCATCAGGGTGGTTTCTATCGATTCAAGTACGAGATCACGGACCACGTGAAATTCGGCGGGACCAACCTGCTCGAAGTGGACGTGGCGCGCCATTCAGCGAACAAATCGGTGAACGATGCCGAGCGCCTTGCGGATTATTGGGTGTTCGCGGGGATTTATCGTCCCGTCTACCTCGAGGCAGTTCCCCGGCAATTCATTCAACGCGTCGCGATTGATGCTCGCGCTGACGGCAGGTTTGCAATGGATGTGTTCATCAATGGCGAGGCGCAGGGCGCGACCGTTGAGGCACAGGTCATTGGCGGGGACGGGAAACCGTTGGGTTCGGCGTTGACGGCGCCCGCGTCTCCGTCGGCAAACGTGGCGGCCCAATTCGAGTCGCCACTGGCCTGGTCTGCCGAGACTCCGCATCTCCATACTGTGATCGTGAGTTTGAAGCAGGGCGCGGAGGTGCTGCATCGCACATCGCAGCGTTTTGGATTTCGGACGGTTGAAGTCCGCGATGGCGACGGGATTTATGTGAACGGCCGGCGGGTGATTCTCAAGGGAGTGAACCGCCACTCGTTCTGGCCCGACTCGGGAAGGTGCCTCAGCACGGACGTGCATAAGCTCGACATTGAAACGATGAAGGAGATGAACATGAACGCCGTGCGCATGTCACATTATCCTCCCGATGCCGAATTCCTCGATTTGTGTGATGAGCTGGGGCTGTATGTGCTGGACGAACTTGCCGGCTGGCATCGCGCGTATGACACCGAGGTCGGCCGCCAGTTAGTGGAAGAGATGGTCGCCCGTGATGTAAACCATCCTTCCATTTTGTTCTGGGACAACGGGAATGAAGGAGGGTGGAACACAAATCTGGATGCTGACTTCAAGGAATGGGATCCGCAGCAGCGGCGCGTGCTGCATCCGTGGGCCGCGTTCAGCGGGCTCTGCACCGCGCATTATCTTGCCTTCGACAAAGCTTCAATCGCGGCCACAGGCCAGGCGGTTTATTACCACAATGGGCAGGAGCTTGTCGCCACGAACGACGCGGCAAAATACATCTACATGCCTACGGAAATGTTGCATGGGCTTTACGATGGCGGGCTCGGAGCGGGACTTGAGGATTATTGGCGGATGATGAGCGCGAGCAAGCTCCTGGGCGGCGCGTTCCTTTGGACCCTGGTGGATGAAGCGGTGAAACGGCCCGACACAGGCGAACTGGATCCCGCAGGCAATCAGGCTCCTGACGGGATTGTGGGGCCTTACCGCGAACGAGAGGCGAGTTTCTACACGATCAAGCAGATCTGGTCGCCCATTCAAGTCAGGCAGGAATCCAGCCGCACCTTCACGGTGGAGAACCACTATTCTTTTACGGATGCGAACCAGTGCCGCTTCACTTGGGAGTTGCGGCAGTATCCAACCCTCGAGGAGGGCGGCGCTGAATTCATCGTGCTCGAAGAGGCTGAGGTGGAGGTGCCATCCATCGAGCCGGGCAGCAAGGGTTCGCTTCGCGTTCCTGCGCTGAGATCAGACGAACGGGTGGATGCACACGCCCTGCGGGTTGAGGATCCCAGCGGCCGGGAACTGTGGACGTGGATTTTTCCCCGGCCACGCGTGGGGGATTCCAGCGCGCTGGTTCACGCCCCTGCGGCGCAAAAGGCTGCCGGCCGCGAGACGCCGGAAGCGTTTGAAATCTCGGCGGGCGAGCTGACGATCAGGATTGCCCGCGACTCAGCGCGGCTGGCCGGCATCACGCGCGGCGAAGAACAGTTCAGTCTTGTGAACGGCCCGCGATTTCAATTCACGAACTCTGTCCTGCGGTCGATTCGAGGCGACCAGGACGGGCCTGATTACATTGTCGCCGCGCGGTTTGAAGGCGATCTGAAGTCGATTCTGTGGCGCGTGCATGGGAATGGCTGGGTTCGTTGTGAATACCGTTTTTCTGCCGAGGGATCGCATCCATGGCTTGGCGCGGTTTTCGATTACCCCGAGGAATATGTGACGGGCAAGAGGTGGATGGGGGGCGGGCCAAGCCGCGTGTGGAAAAACCGGCTCGCGGGCGTGACATTTGGGGTTTGGGAGGATGTGTTCAACGACACGATTCCCGGTTATCAGGAGTGGGAATATCCGGCGTTTAAAGGGTGCCTCGCGGATGTGCGTTGGATGCAATGGGAGACGACTGAAGGAACAATTTCTGTCGTGCCTGAGGGAGTGCCTTTCATTCAGGTTCTGACGCCGGGCCAGGCCCCGGATGAGCTCATTGGGAAGACCAAGGTTCAACTCCCCGATGCGGGACTCGGATTGTTGCATGCCATTCCGCCGATTGGCACCAAGTTCAAAGATGCCACGCATAGCGGCCCACAAAGCCAGCTCACATCGGCCAAAGGCGAGTATTCAGGCGCCGTCAGCTTTTATTTTGGGGATTTGCCAGAAGAGGAGTAAGACGAAGAGCCGCCGCGACGGATCTAAGAAACTCGTCCGCCGTAGCTATACAGGTTTCCAAACCTGTTGTATCGCCGGCTTCCCTGTCGGCAGGTTTCAATCAACCCGCGTGAACTCTGCCACTCCATTACTTCCTGCTTCACCTATCCGTGCCATCTGCGGTTAAAAGGATTTGCCGAGTTTGCCCACGGAGCCGCAGAAGAATCGAAAACCACGAAACACACTCATTACACGAAACCCGCAGGCAATTCGCGAAAATTGGCGCAATTCCCTAAACCCGTTCTGCCCTTCCCCATCCGTATTGATCCGCGTCGAGGGGGCGCAACCTCGGTATTTTTACCGCTTCTCAAATCCTTCATAACGTGGCTTAATGCGGCATTCCCAAACGGCCTGCCCTGCCATGAACCTGTTAAAATCTTTCCGCGCTTCCCGCCTGGGTTTGATGCTGGTGCTCGCCCTGACCGCCCAATTGATTACGCCAGCAGCTCACGCGCATTATTGCGGACCGCCCGTGATTCGCTGCAAGCCGGGTGACGTTGTTACTTACTATATTGTTTCCGATCGCGCCGAGCAGGGGATCAGCTTTTTCGGCGTGGTATCGCAGACACGTCCCGACGTTGCGCCCGTCGTGTTTTTCACCCCGACTGGGCGGATCATGGGAACGTTCGTCATCGAAGCGCGGGAGGTCGGCACCAACAGCATGATTCTTGGCTGGGATTTCCCGACACCGCCACCGGCCAGCGGCTTCTGCTTTGTTGAAGTGCGAGTCACAACGAATGAAACGACCTCCACATCAGGCAACTCGCCTGACTCCGCGTTTGCAGGCGATCCCGTGAACGCCTACACGGGCGAGTTGGTGATGCAGGAGGCGCCTGATCTATGGCTCGGGGGACCGCTGCCGCTTCAGTTCTCGCGCTATTACGCTTCGCGCCTGCAAGCCGACTCGCTCGTGAATTCCCGAATTGGCAACAACTGGACGCACAACTTTGAGTGGTCCGCCATTCTTGGCCTAACGAACCAAGCACTTATCGTGTCGCCGCAGGGACTCGCTGTTCGATTTGATCGTGTGGGAACCAACTGGATGCTGCGCTCGCCGACGTTCATGCCGTTTCAATTGGTCGATAGTGGAACGAACGTGATCTTCGGAGATCCGCGCGCCAATCTGTCATACACATTCAGCACCAACGGGCTGTTGATGAGCGTCAGCGATGGGAAAGGGAACGCCCACAGCCTGACTTACACCGAGGAAAGATTGTTGAACCAGGTTTCGGATGGGCTGGGGCGATCGCTCACGTTCAGCTACGTGGGAGCGCAATTGTTGAACCGCGTTTCGGACGGCACCCGCGAGGTGCGTCTCGTCTTTGCGCAGTCGGGCAGCGATTTCAATCTCCTGCGGATCACGAATGCACTCGGCGGCACGACTTTCCATACTTACGACAACAGCAAATCCATCCGTTCCCTTCTGACGTCGACCACCTTCCCAGCGGGTAATTTCGGCTACTCGCAGGTCTACGACGACCAGGGCCGGGTTGTGCAGCAGAGCCGCATGGGAACGAACATCACGCGTTTTAACTACAGTCCTGGAAATATCACCTATGTGACCAACGCGGCGGGCGGGGTGACGGTGTATTCCCATTCAGCGAATGGAGTGCTGCTGGCAATGAAGGATGCGGCGGGGAAGAGCTTGACGGTTCAGACAAACTCGCAGGGAAGGCGGGCAGCAATCATTGATCGCACGGGAGCTTCGGTCGGCGCTGCATTCCATCCTGCCTCTGGCCTGCCGGGCGCCTTCACCAACTCCGATGGATCCGTAACACAGTTCACCTATACAAATCGGATCGTGAACGGGATCACGTTCCATGAAGTGGCATCGGTGACTCTTCCCGGCGGGTCGACTCAGCGGTTTTCTTACGATGCGATGGGCAACCTGGCTGCGTTCCAGGATCCGGCGGGTCACGTTGCACGATTCGGTTACAATGCGCGCGGACAGCTGACCGCCGCAACCAACGCTGCAGGGGGAGTTACAACGCTCGTGTACAACGCGGATGGTACCATTGCATCGCGGACAGATCCCGTCCTTGGAACCATCACGTTCCATCATGACGCGCTGCGGCGTGTGACGAATGCGACCGCTGCGGATGGACGCGCGGTTCGAGTCGTGCTCGACGCTGCGGACCGGATCCGGGCGATCACGGATGAACGGACGAACACGACCTGGTTTGCGTTTGATGCGAACGATCGTTTGATCGGGATCACGAATGCGGCGGGACATGTTGCCCGTTTTCAATACGACGCAGCTGACCGGCTGAATGAGGTTGTCGATCGCATGGAACGGCGGCTTGCCTATACTTATAATTCATTCGATCAGATATCCACTTTCACGAATCGCAATGGAAACGTCATGCAATTTGCGTGGGACGCGCGGCAGCGCTTGACCTCGATCGTGGACGCTGCAGGCAAGGCCCGCACCTTCGGCTCCGACGATGAAGACCTGGTGCGCAGTTTCACCGATGCGCTCGGCAACAGCATGGCAGTTGATCGCGATGCGGTTGGATTTGTGTCTGCGATAACGAACCAGCTTGGGCTGGTTTCCGTGTTGAACCGCGATGCACTGCACCGCGTGTTTCGCACGGTGGATCCGATGGGCCACATCGATCAATTTGGGCATGAGCCTCGCAGCTCGCTGACCAACGCAAACCGGTCAGCGCTTGGCCCCGCCACGGCTGTCTTCAATGCGCTTGGCATGATGGAACGACTGGTGGATCAGGGCGGGAGCCAGTGGCGCTTTGAGTATTCGAACATGGGACGGCTGTTACGTTCTGTCGATCCGTTGAATCGCACGAACAGTGTCAGCTACGACAGCCGCGGCAGGCCCGCGCGTGTTGCGTTTGCAGATGGTGCGTCCCAGACCAACAGCTTCGATCCTTCGGGTAATCTGACAAAGCTGGAGTTCAGTGGAGGGCCTGCCGCGGCATTCAGCTACGACGTCTTGCATCGTCTGACGAATGCCGCAGGTTTGGCACTGGCGTACGACCCTGAGGATCGCGTTACGAACACGCTAAGCAGCGGGATCCAGTTCGGTGCCGCGTTCGATTCAGGAGGGCGGCTGACCAATGTCACCTACAACAACGGAAGCTTTTCCGCTGTTTATTCGTACGATTCGAGGGATCGGCTCATCCAGGTTCGTGACACGCTGGGCAACGGCCAGGTGAACTTTTTCTACGACGACGGCGGACGCCTTACAAACGTCTTTCGCGCAAACGGCATCAATGGCATCTACACGCACGACGCTGCTGGAAAGGTGACCCGCATTCGGGAGGGCAATTTGATCGATCTGCAATTCACCTATAGTGCGGCTGGATTGATGGTCGCATTGGCGTCTGAAACACCACTTTTCTCCGCCCCGGATGCACCCGAGACACGGGATTTCACCTTCGACGTTGCACATCAAGTCTCGGCAGCGGGTTACTCCTATGACGGCCGCGGGCGCATGACGGCGTCGCCTGGAAGAACGTATGGGTGGAACGCCGCGTCGCAACTCATCCGCGCTGGCGGTGTGACGAATGCCTTCAATGGAGTGGGAAACCTGCTGGCGCGGAGCACGTCGGCCGCGACGATCACGTATCACTACAACCATGCCATCCACCGTGTCCCGATCGTTGCGGAGCAGAACGCGGCGAACAGCGCGTTTCAACGCTACTACGTTTGGACGCCCGACGGACGGCTGTTGTATTCGATCGATGGTGCTGGAGGGAACAGCGTCACGTATTACCACTTTGACCTGAACGGTTCGACCCTGGCTCTGAGTTCGGCTGCTGGGGCTCTCAGTGCCGCCTATGCCTACAGTCCTTACGGCTTGATTGTTGCGCAAAGCGGTGCAGCCGATCAGCCGTTCAGGTATGCCGGGCAGTATGGGGTGCGTTGGGATTCTGACGCGCAGTTGTATCACATGCGCGCACGGTTTTATGACCCGCTGACGGCGCGATTCCTTTCGCGCGATCCGTTGTGGCCGATGCTGAGCGACCCCCTGAGCCTCAATCCCTACGCCTACGCGGCGAACAATCCCCTGCAGTTCATTGACCCTGCAGGGACGCGCAATGAGCGGCTCGCGGAAAGCGCAAATCCATTACAGGTCATTGGGCGCGATGACGTCAGCAAGGCGGGAATGGAGAACGTCTCTGATGTGCTGGCAGCGCTGCCGGCCTCAATCGGTGCCCTGTCGGCCGCGAGCAGTTTGAACCTTCGAGGGCTCGGCTCGGATCGGACGCTCGTGCTTTTGAATGGGGTTCGAAGTTCCCCGGCTGCAGACCTCAACAGCATACCGCTGGCGGCGGTGGATCGGGTGGAAGTGCTGAAGGATGGCGCGTCGAGCGTGTATGGATCGGATGCCGTCGCTGGAGCCGTGAACGTGATCACGAGGCGAACCGAAAACGAATTCGACTATCTCACTCTCAACGTCGGTGCTGAGTTCGAGCCGATCCTTTCGACGACTGTGAACCACTGGGCTGATCAAGGCGCGGAGTTCTCGATTGTGCAGCCGATCAGGAGGACCGGACAGGTGAACCTGTTCCAGCTGTCTACCGAATCCTTCATGGTTGGCATTTATGGGGCCCTTCTTCAAAGCGGACCGACCGACCTGCGCGGCAACAGCCAAACGCAGGATCAAATGAACTTCTCACTGTGGATGGCGGGGTTTCCACCGATGCTGATGCCGCGCGGAGTGGCCTTTGTGAATGGGCAGCAGGTCAAACCGAAGCTCGCTGATCTCACTTACGGATTCTGGGTCCATTGGCATCTGTATAACGCGATGTATTCGTCTTCGAGGCAGAGGCGGCTCTTGTATTCCGAGCTCCTGGATAGTTTCCAATGGGGCGGCACGGGAGGATCGTGGTCCGATGTGACGGGAACGTATCGATATTAACTCCGATGAAAAATCGAATTTCCATCTTCGCGATTTTCTGCGGGCTCCTGGCGGTCATGACCGTCGCAGCCGCGGAGTTTGCCACCTTTACCTACGACACCGCCGGTCGTCTGATTGCGATCAATCACGGATCAGGAAAAGGCCGGACCTATCAGTATGACGTGACAGGGAACTTGAAACGCGCGACAGACGTGGTCACGGCGGACGGTGATGGCGATGGAATGGCCAATGCATGGGAGTTGCTTTACTTCAAGACGACCGCCAGGGATGGCACAGGTGACTTCGATGAAGACGGGTTCAGTGACCTTGCCGAATTTCTGGCGGGCACGAATCCTGACGATTCGGAATCCCTTTTGAGGATGGAGCGGAGCGTGACGAAGACTGTTTTGCAGACAACGGTTCGATGGAATTCCGTGTCGGGCAAGACGTACCGCGTTCAATTCAAGGCCGGGCTTTCCGACATCGGGTGGAACGACCTGCCCGGGCTCGTCGTGGCGGCTGGCACAAATTCAACGAAGGTGGACATCACGACCCCGGGGGCGATTCAACGATTCTATCGGGTGGAAGTTCTTCCATAGCCGAGGGGCGCCTGTTTGCAGCAACGGTTTGGCGCTCTTCGTCCTGCCGCACTCAAACCCGCCCTCCGACTGGGGAAAAAACCGACCACTAAACCGTTATTGGTTTCGGGAAAACGAACGTAGAGTGAGGCATGAGTGGAAAAATGGGCCTGGCTACTGATGTTTTGAATCGTCCCGAAATCATCGCGACCGTGCTGAAGGATGATGGAGCGGTTCCCAACAACCGGCTGCCATTATTGGTCTACAGAACGGCAGTTAACCTGGAAGGCCGCGATCCGGCTGCTTTGTTCGAGGAATTGTTCCAGAGCAACGACTGGACCGGCACCTGGCGAAATGGCATCTACACCTATCATCATTACCATAGCACCACGCACGAAGTACTCGGCGTATTCAAGGGGTCTGCGACGATTCAATTCGGCGGAGAAAAAGGGATCAAGCAAAAGATTACGGCTGGAGACGTTGTGATCATTCCAGCCGGTGTGGCGCACAAGAACCTTGGTGCCAGCAGTGATTTCGCAGTGGTCGGCGGCTACCCTGGCGGCGCTGAGTGGGATATGAATTACGGCCGGCCGAATGAACGCCCAGCAAGCGATGAGAACATCGCGCAGGTTGCGATGCCCAAGAACGACCCGCTGCACGGAGCGAGCGGACCGTTGTTTCAGCATTGGACGGTACGCTGACCAAACGGCGTGACGCCGCGCTTCAGAGCGCAGGCTTCAGCCTGCTTCAGTGCAATCATCTGGTGAGTAGTCGAACCTGCCGGCGCATAGGAGTGCGGGCGGGCCGCTGTTCAGAACCCACCCAGTTCCTTGCGCTTCTTCCAGAGATCCCGTGGTTTGAAGATGCCCATGGGAGTGATGATACCCGTAATCAAATCTGCAGGCGTCACGTCAAATCCCGGGTTGCGGGCTGGGCTCGAAGGATTGGCGACGCGAACGTACGTGCGTGCTCCGGGTTTGCCGCTTCGTTTCCGAGAATTGGGATCGGTGCCGATGCCCCAGGCCCCGAGCACTTCGCTTTCATCACGCTCTTCAATGGGAATTTCGAAGCCTGACTTCAAGTTCCAGTCGATCGTAGAAAGCGGAATCGCTACGTAGAACGGAATGCCATGACGCTTCGCCAGCACGGCTTTCGTGTAGGTTCCGATTTTATTGGCAACCTCGCCCGTGCGGCCCAGGGTGCGATCACTGCCGACGATGACGAGGTCAATTTCGCCGCGCTGCATCAGGTGGCCCGCGGCGTTGTCTGCAATGATGTGATGCGGGATTTTTTGCTGCGCCAGCTCCCACGCGGTCAGCGTTGCGCCCTGGCAGCGCGGGCGGGTTTCATCGCAGAAGACGTGAAACGTGCGGCCGCGTTCCTGTGCTGAATAGAGCGGAGCGGTGGCTGAACCGTAATCGACGAACGCAAGCCAACCCGCGTTGCAATGCGTCAGCACCTTCATTCCATTGCGAATCAACTTTGCTCCGTGCTCCCCGAGTTCACGGCAATGCTGCGCGTCTTCATTCGCGAATTCCTCGGCCCCGGCAACTGCGAGCGCCTGCTGTTCAGACACGCTTTCGCCGTGCCGCATCAGCCCGCGAATCGTGTTCATCGCGTTCACCGGATCGACGGCGGTGGGCCGCGCCTGCGCCAGCGTCTGATATACTCCATCCATGTGGGAGGCAAAGCGTTTGAGGTCGCTGCCCCGGAATGCGAGCGCGCCCTGGGCAAGGCCGTAAGCAGCCGTGGCACCGATCGCTCCTGCGCCGCGCACGACCATGTCGGTGATCGCCCGGGCGGTTTCGCGAAAATCCCGCATGGCCACAATCTGGAAGTCGTGGGGAAGCAGCCGCTGTTCGATCAGCAGCACCTCGTTCGATTCCGCATCAAACGTGACGGTGCGATAGTGGCGGGTTTTCCCGCGGACGGTGACGTTCATGCGGGCAGATTAAACGGAATCGGGTGGTGCGATTAAAGCACTTTCACCTTCATCCGCCGGATCTGATCGCGAATCCCGCGGAAGAGCGGGTGCTTGCGAAGCGTGACCAGGTCGGGATCCTTGGCGAGCCAGTTGAAATCCCGATAGCCGAGCGCGATGGCCTTGCGCAACGAGGCGGCGGCCAGCTCCACTTCGTCCGTCAGCGAATAGCTGCAGGCGAGGTTATAAAAAACGAGCGGATTAGCGGGCTGCAGTTCGGAAAGTCGCTCGTCGACGCGGCGGCCGTGATCAAAGCGCCCGCGCTGGGTATAGTGATCGCCGAGGAGTTGGAGGGCCTCGACGTAGTTTGGATCGCGCCTGACGACGCCTTCCATAAATTCGATTTTGATGTCCAAATCCCGTTGTTCCCGGCGCGATAATTTCTTTCTCACACTGCTCTTTAGCGGCATACGACGCCGTGATTCTTTAGCATCGTAAAAGTTGAGTCAAGTATCGGCCCGTGAACACGTTGACTTTAGGCATGCTTCCCCCGCGAGGATGAGAAGTTTTCAACAAAATCCGTGAACACGAACAAATGTGTTCGGCTCCGCGCGCGGTCGTTGGCAGACTCGCGTCATGAACTGTTTTGTCACTGGCGCCTCGGGATTCGTCGGCGCCAACCTGGTTCACGAGCTGATCGCGCGCGGACATCGCGTCAAGGCGCTCGTGCGTCGCGGGAGCGATTCGCGTGGCATTGGCGGGCTTGAGGTCGAGCGGGTGGATGGCGACGTCTCAGACCCGGCGCTGCTCGCGGGGGCTATCCGTGGATGCGACTGGTGTTTTCATGTTGCTGCGAGCTATCACCTGTGGTTGCGCGATTACGCTCCCATGTATGCGGCCAACGTTGAAGGCACCCGCAATGTGCTTGCGGCCGCGGCGCAGGCGGGATGTTCGCGGATTGTTTATACCAGCACGGTGGGCTGCATTGGGCTGCCGCGGGAGGTGAATGGAACTGTTGTTCCCACCGATGAGACCACTCCGGTTTCGGAGGCGCAAATGAGCAATCATTACAAGCGCTCGAAATGGCGCGCCGAGGTGGTTGCCCGCGAACTCGCCTCGAAAGGCCTGCCGATTGTGATTGTTAATCCGAGCGCTCCCGTCGGGCCGCGGGACGTGAAGCCCACGCCGACGGGTCAGGTGATAGTGGACTTTCTCAACAGGAACATGCCGGGCTACGTCGACACTGGCTTGAATTGGGTTCACGTCCGCGACGTGGTCGTCGGGCACATTCTCGCAGCCGAAAAGGGACGGATTGGCGAGCGCTATATTCTCGGCAATGCCGAGGGCAATTGGACGATGAAGGCTGCGCTTGATGTATTGCAGGGGATTACAGGATTGCCCGCGCCCACGATGCGTGTGCCCCATGCCGTTGCGCTCGCCGCCGCGTATGTCAGCGAGGGCATGGCCGCGGTTACCGGCAAGCCGCCCAAAGCGCCGCTCGCAGGTGTTCGGATGGCGCGCTACAAAATGTTCTTCAATCCAGCCAAAGCCATCCGGGAATTGGGCATCCCTCAAACCCAGCCGAAGACGGCGCTGGCTGATGCGGTGGCGTGGTTCCGCGAAAACGGGTATGTGAAGAAATGAAGCGAAACGTCCGACTCACCGCTGGATTGATTTTCATCATGGCAATTCTGTCGGGTTGCCAGTCGGAAAAGGTCGCTAGTCCCGCGTCAGTACGCGTAGGTGCGTCGGAAATATCAGACGCGGCACGGCGTCTGATTTATGCGCGAGTCTGGGATCTCATGGAGCGAGTCGCTTTGTTCAAGCCCGATGCAGCCGGGCACGAACCGATGGCGGTCCAGCTGGCGCCTTTGTTATTGCAGGACGCGCGCACAGGGAAAAAACTTTCTCCGCATCGTGTGTTGTACCACACGAACTCAATCACGATCGCCGGTAAATTGGTTGAACAACGAACGTTCGAATGGCCGAACCAGTCAGTTCGGCTGACGCTTGACTCTTCCGGCCATCCGGCAATCTGGGAGGTGCGTCATGACAGTTCCGGCGCGGACATCATCTGGGTCTCGCAACGACTGGAAATGGCAGCAGGAGAGCAGTTCGGAAAGGCTTTGCCGGGCAGATCGTTTTCAATCGAACGATCCCGCTCCGAGGCGCCATGGCTCGTCGTGCCGAGTGTTGTCGATGATGGTCCCGTGCCCATGGGTCCGATGGCTTACCTGTCGGCGAACGGGGATGTTCCGCTTCTGACCTGTCGATGCTCGGCTTTCAATGCGAAGACCCTGGAGGAAGGAGGGATCTACGAGTTAAATCGCACCGATGGGAAGCGTCGGAGTTCCGGCCCTGAAACCGGCGATTGGTGGGATCCGTCGCGGCTGGAGAAACGGTTGCGATTGCCGTCTTCGTTTTGAGTGAACCCGGCCGATGAGACGGCCGGGTTCGCGGTGAACAGCTGACGCGCGGCGGTCTTATTGTTTTGCCTCTGCCACGACCTTGCCGACTTCTGCGTTGAAAGCCCCGACGCCCCGCAGCAATCCCGCCTCATAGGCCGTCCGATCGACGTTCATCTGATAGAATCCCGATTTGCTGCTGATGCGGCCGGCGCCTGAGAGGATTGAAAGAGCGGAGCTGACGGCATTGCCCGCGCGGTCAGTGGTGTCTTCGTCAGTCAGTTCGCCAACCTGCTCACTGATGTTGATGATCTGCTCCTTGAGACGGACATCGCCCCAGCCGCCTTTTTCCGTCAACAATGCGACAGAGGCCCAGGAGAGGTTCATTCCGGGAAGGACGTTTACCTTTGCGGAGATGCGCTTGTAGCCGCCACCGGTTTCACCCCAGGCTTGCGGCGCGGCAATGACGTAAGTGGGAATGACAATCGTGCCTTCGCCGAGGGTGCTTTTGCCGCGCCGCATGAAGGGGGCAAATGCGCCGCCAGCGAGCCCGCCCTTGAAATTTTGGGCGTCGGTAGGCGCAACAAGCAGAAAGACAGTGTTGCCTGACGGATCTTTCTCGGTTGGAAGGCCCCAGTCCTCGTCCACCTTCGCGAGTTTCGAATCAGCGAATGCGTCCGTGGACTTGAGGTCGTCGTAAGTTTTCACGTTGTAACCCGCCTCCTTGAGTTCCGCGACGAAGTTCTCCTGGACCTTGGCCGCAAGTTGCTGGGCGAACTCCTTGTCCATGCCCTTGACGGCGTAAGTTGCCTTTGCCTTGACCGAGTTGCCGCCGCCGCCACCCAGTCCTGAAAGCACGCCGCCCTGCTTGGCGACGAACACCTTGCCCGCGATGGGGAGCTTGAGATAGACCGTCGGGACAATGATTGTAGGGGACGCGCCGAAGTTTTTGGTGCGGCTTTTCTCGAGTTTGATTTCAAAGTCTGCTGCGCGCGCGGTCGGGGAATTTTCGAGCGCCAGGGTGAGGATGAGCACAACGATGGATAGGGTACGGATTCTGGGTTTCATAACCGGTTGATGTCGGTCCTGGCGGGTGAAACTCAAGTCGAATTCCAGTGCGTGGCACAAGTTTCATTAAACGCGGTTGACCACGAATCACACGAACCACACGAAAAAACGCGGTTGCGACGCAGCTGGGTTCCATCGCTGAACGCGTCTCGTTTCTTTGGAAATGGGGCTGAATTTACGGATTGCAAAACGCGGATGAGCCGTGCACTTTCACAGGCCTTTGGGTCGGGGCGTAGCGTAGCCTGGTAGCGCGCTTGTTTCGGGTACAAGAGGTCGTGAGTTCGAATCTCACCGCCCCGACCATTTTATCGCACCGGACAATCCGCGCTGCTTGTTTTTCCAGTTTTGTTTGTTCAGGGTGAGGCGTGCATGTGTTGCGCTGCTTTGGCGTGAAAATCATCGCCCTCGCCGCCGCCGTCCTCGCGGTGACCGGCGGTTATGCGCAGGTCCGGCCCATAGGCAATCCACACTACCTTCTGGATGTGTGGACGAGTGACGAAGGTCTGCCCGACAGTTCTGTTACTAGCATCGTGCAGACGCCCGATGGATACCTTTGGATTGGCACGCACAATGGCCTCGTGCGCTTTGATGGCGTTCGCTTCGTGGTTTTCGATCCGATCAATACTCCCGCGCTGAAACACGCCCGCGTTCTCGCCCTGTTTGTCGATGCCCGTGGAACTCTGTGGATCAATACCTATGGGGGCGCGATGACCTCTCTGCTCGACGGCGTGTTCACTCATCAGTGGAGTGGCGGACAGGTGAGCGCCGTGTTTTCTCAGTCCGACCGCATTTACTTTGCCCTTTTGCGGGGCGAACTCGTTTACAGGGACGCACATCCGCCAGGCACGAACCATTGGCGGAGCGTTGCGCTGGATGGCGTCACGCATGGCAATTTTTTTCAGCAGGATCGAAGTGGCACCATTTGGTACCACACAAGGGATGGCGCGGCAGGTCGCGTCATCGGAACGAATGCGCTTCCGCTTCCGGCCGATCACGGGTTGCAAGGCAGTAACGTCAGTGCGATGACATCCGATTCGCAGGGGAGAATCTGGGTCGCGACAGAACGGGAAATTGCGATGTGGGATGGAAGGCGATTCGAAGATCAAACTGCGAGTGTTGGGACGGACGGAGGGGTATCGATGCTTTTGGCGACCCGCACGAATGGCTGCTGGGTGCTGAGCCCGGAGAAGTTCAGCTTGTTGCAGGGAAAACGCTGGAAGTTGGAAGTCAAAGCCTGGCGGCAACTCGCTGAGTCGGCTTTTTATATCGACGCTTATGAAGACCGGAATGGTGGCGTTTGGTTGCGTCATTTTGGCCAGGGCCTCTTTCACGTCCGGCCTGATGGATCCACCCAGCGCATCACGTCAACGAATGGCTTGCCGGGCGATCGCGTGAGTTCCTGGCTGGAAGATCGCGAAGGGAATATCTGGGTTGGCGTCGAGCGGGGTGGGTTGGTGCGCTTGCGCGAACGGCGGTTTCGTGTCGTCGGACCCGCTGAAGGGCTCGCGAACTCCGCGGTGTCGTCGGTTTGCGAAGATTCGGCAGGGGACGTGTGGATTGCGACGTTTGGAGGCGGCTTGAATCGCTGGCGCAACAATTCTCTCGAGCGTTTTGACCTGCCAAGCGGCGCGTATCGCGGATCGTTTTTTTCCGTCTTCCCTGCCGCACCCAATCGATTGTGGATCAGCGCCGGCCGGGAGGATCTCACCCTCATGGAAGATGGCCGCATCGTTCCCGCCCCTGAAGCTGTTCATGGGATCAAGGCGCTGCACGCCGCAGCCGACGGCGCGGTCTGGATGGGATATCAGACCGGCCTGGCGCGATGGCATGGCGGTGTCCTTTCGACGTTCGGGCCGGCCGATGGATTTGATAGCCAGGTCGTTCGCGCTTTGACGACTGACGCCGAAGGCAATGTGTGGATCGGAACTGGCAACGGAACCCTGATTCGCTACTCGCACGGCTCATTTGTGGAGTTTCGTCCGGACGACGGGATTGAAGCCGCGGCGATCTGGTCGCTGCTTGCGGACCCGGACGGAACCGTCTGGCTCGGGACCTTCCGCGGAGGGTTGCTTCGATTCCGCGACGGAGTCTTTCGGCGATTCACAACACAGCACGGCTTGCCGAACGACATCATCTGCCAGTTACTGGACGATGGTAACGGAAATCTTTGGATCGGATCGCGCCGCGGAATCTTCTCGCTCGCCCGCGAGTCCATTGACGCGTTTGAGAGTGGCGGCGCGCGGTCCCTGTCGTGTGTTGCGTACGGCTTGTACGATGGTCTCCCGACGCTGGAATGTTCCGGGAGTTACCAGCCGTCGTGCTGGAAAGCGAAGGATGGGACCCTCTGGTTCGCCACGGTGAAAGGTGCGGTTTCCATCCAGCCACGGAATGTGTCGCGAAATGAAGTTCCGCCGCCGGTTGCGATTGAAGAGATGTGGGTCGACGGCAGAATGATTCAGCTCCGGGCGGGCGCGTCGACGGCATCTCCGGTGCAAGTGCCGCCTGGAAAGCATCAGCTGGAATTCAGGTTTACCGCTTTAAGTTTTGCGGCGCCTGACAAGGTGAGGTTCCGGTATCGGTTGGGCAGTGAAAGCGCGCCATGGCTCGAGGCCGGCGGGGATCGGAGCGCGCGATACAGCTCGCTCACACCGGGCGAATACCGATTCGAAGTCATTGCATGCAACAACGATGGCGTGTGGAGTTCTCCCAGCGCGCACCTGGCGTTCGAAATATTGCCCCACGCGTGGGAGACATGGTGGTTTCAGGGAATGGTTGGGGTTGTTTTATTAGGCGGCAGCGCCATGACGATGCGATACGCAGCAACGCGAAATCTGAAGCGGAAGGTTGAGCTTTTAAAACACCAGCGCGCGTTGCAGCGGGATCGGGAAAGAATCGCACGCGACATTCACGACGACCTTGGCGCGGGATTGACGCAGATCATCCTGCAAAGTGGACTGGCGCGCCGCGAAGATCCTGCCAAGACGGAAAGTCATTTCGCTCAAATCGGCGAAACGGCCCGGGATCTCGTGCGAACGATGGATGAAATCGTCTGGGCGGTGGACCCTGAGAATGACACGCTGGATGGGCTCGCGACATACGTTGGGAAGTATGTCCATGACTTCGTTTCCGTGGCGGGGCTGCGGTGCCGCTTGAACCTGCCCGCGACGCTGCCGGGAATTGCCGTTTCAGCCGATGTTCGCCACAACTTGTTTCTCGCGATCAAGGAGACACTGAACAATGTGGTGAAGCACGCGGGGGCAACCGAGGTTTCGCTGCAGTTGGTTGTCGATCCGCCCTCGATCAGTTTTGTGATTCGCGACAATGGACACGGATTCCAGTCAGAGGAAGGCGGCGCGGCTGAACTCGCGGGCCTGCGTGCCAGCGCGGGGCATGGGATGCGAAACATAACGGCGCGCCTTGAACAGATTGGCGGACAAGCCGCGGTGCGCAGCAAACGGAACGAGGGGACGGAAGTGGAGTTGACAGTCGTGATACAGAATGGCGCTGCGGGATGACCGTTGGCCAGTTGACCGCGTTTATGCCATTCACAGTTGCAATCGTTGAAGACGACGTCAAGGTTCGCGGCAGTCTCGCGCGCCTGATCGATTCCACAGATGGGTTCACATGCGTGAGCCAGCATCCCAGCGGCGAAAACGCCCTGGCTGAATTGGTGATCACCCGGCCCGGCGTCGTGCTCATGGACATCAACCTGCCGGGAATGAATGGCGTCGATTGCGTGCGCCGCCTGAAAGAATTGCTGCCTTCGACGCAGGTGGTGATGCTCACGGTTTACGAGAACACGAACATCATTTTTAGCGCGTTGTCTGCGGGTGCGAGCGGCTATCTCCTGAAGCAAAGTTCGCCGGAGCAGATCATCCAGGCGATTCGAGAAGTTCACGAGGGAGGTTCGCCGATGACGAGCCATATCGCGCGCAAGGTGGTGGCATCGTTCCAGAAAATCAGCAACCCGGTGAACGATTACGAGAAGCTCTCGTTGCGCGAGCAGGAGGTGCTGGACTTGCTGTCACAGGGTTTTCTGTATCGCGAAATATCCGAAAAGTTAAAGATCAGTTACGCAACCGTTCACACCCATGTGCGGCACATCTACGAGAAGCTTCACGTGCGTTCCCGGACGGAAGCGGTGACCCGGCATCTCCAGCAGGTTTCCAGCGGGAAGGGCGGAAAAACGGGGTAGGCTGCCACGGCCTTTGCTCGTAAACGTTGCTTTCGCCGCCGCTAAGGGTAGCGGCGGGCATCTTGCCTGCCGTAGAGCCGGGCTTCCGAGCCCGGCGGAAGGAACTTTGGAAAGGGTCGGGCGCGTGGAGAAGGGAAAGCGTTCCTCGGTTTTTTCGTTTCTTTCCGGGCGGCAAGATGCGCGCCCTCCACGGCAGGCAGGGATGCCTGCCGCTAGTGCGCTTGGGATACAACGCACATCGCAGGGTGAGAGTCCCTGTCTGGCGGCGCTTCCCGCCAGAGACTGAAGGTAACTGCGGTTCAGAAATGAACCGTGGAGAGCAACTGGAAGTAAACGGATAGTCCGTAGA
>DASPIL010000034.1 GCA_035629175.1 Verrucomicrobiia bacterium
TGGCGGGCGGGCCGGAGACGGCGACCATCTTCAAGGGACTGTTGGTCTTTTGACAGGTCGGTAGCGTTTTGCTACCGTTTACCTATGAGTCAACCAGTCAAAGTTTCTGACGCCCTGGTTCTCGACGCCCGTCTCGCAGGCGAGGTCGCGGAACGGTCCATTGCTGGACAGATTGAATTCTGGGCCAGGTTGGGCCGCGCGATCGAACCGCTTTTGCGGGGCGACAAGGCATTGGCTTTACGCCGCTCCGGGGATGTCAAATCACTTTCGGAATGCCTGCGTTCCGTGGATTCGCCCGAAGGTCGGCAGCGTGTCGCCGAACACCTCAAGACGCGCCCGTATCCTCATTACGAGCCTGCGGATTCGCCTGGTTTGTTGGTTAAAATCGAGTCGAACGGCAAACGCACCGTCGGACGCTTTGTTAATCGCGAATTTCAGGCCGTCAAAAAAGCCAAACGATGAGGCGCGGCGGCAGTTCCGCAGAAAGTGCGGTTTCCTGGATCGAGTATCTCGATCGCCGCCCCATCGTGGTTGCGATCGCCGGCCCAAATGGCGCGGGAAAATCCACCTTCTTCGAGTCACATCTCAAATCAGCGGGTCTGCGTTTTCTCAATGCCGACGCGGTCGCGCGGGAATTGGAGGTGGATGCTTACGAAGCGGCCCGGATGATTGCGGCGCTACGGATCGAGCTGCTGAACCAGCGTGAGAGCTTCATATTTGAGACGGTGTTTTCGGATCCCGTGGGCGACAAGCTGAATTTTTTAAAACAAGCGGGGCAATCGGGCTATGCCGTCGTCCTCTGTTTTGTGGGAATTTCCAGCGCAGAAACTTCGGATCAACGCGTGGCGATGCGAGTCTTCCAAGGCGGGCATGACGTGCCGCCGGAGAAGTTGGTTCAGCGCTTCCCGCGCACGCTCGCGAATCTCGCTGCAGCCGTTCGCGAACTGCCTTGTGTCGTGGTGTTTGACAACGAGGACTTGAAAGCGCCGTTCCGTCATGTGACTACCTGCGGAAATGGTCAAACTCTGCAGTTGAACGAACCAGTTCCCTCCTGGTTCAAACGTCTTCTGTAAGTCTTG
>DASPIL010000035.1 GCA_035629175.1 Verrucomicrobiia bacterium
CGCCTACGGCTCCAGGGACTCCGTTCCACCGAAGGGGGTGGTTTCGAAAGGGTTGAAAGATGACACAGAGATGAAAACAAAACCGGCAGGCACAGTGATTTCTAATTGTCACTGAAGTGAAGAATAATTGTCATTGAACAAACGGTGTCGATTTCATATCCGCTCCACGGCGCCCACATCTGGCCTGACAACGTCTTCTTGCCGTACATGGCGTGAATGTAGTTCAGCAATGCCCGTGCTTCTGACGAGGCATCAGGTGTCACGGGTGTCGCTGCGTGAACCGCAGTTGCAAACAACGCGAGCACGAGACCCATTGGGATCGCGCACCTGGAAAGTGTCCGAATCAAATCGGGGATTGCGTTCACTTGACTTCGCCTTTCATCGCGGATTTCACGAATTCGCCCGATGCGGTAAGGTCGTAATTCCAGTTGCGAATCAGTGTGGGGCCCCATTCAGGATCGAAGCACCAGGCAGCCCAGCTGATGCCCTTGCTCTCAAGATACTTGATGATGCGCGGCGCGTAATCGCCTTCGAGCCCGCCAAATTCCGTCGCGAAGATCGGATACTTCGCCGCCGCGAATCCAAAGTTCTCCTCCCACTTGGGCTCCCACGGTTGGGATCGCTTGTTAGAATAGGGATGCGTGGTGTAGCCAATTCCTTCCGCTGCGATGGGGCTGACAATCAGCGGCGTCAGATCTTAAGCCCAATCAAATCCAGCGACGAGAATTACCGCCTGGGGATTGTGCGCGCGGATCAGTGTGATTTGTTCCTCGACGGTTTTCTTCCAGGCATCCCATGAAACCGGGCCGAGTTGGTCGCGATACGTGGTCGGTTCGTTGAACAGTTCCCAAAATGCGACGGTGTTGTGCCCGGCATAATGGCGCGCCATCGTGCGCCAGAAATTATACGTCTCCTGTTTGGACGTATCGTACATTGGATTTTGGAACACACCGGTTTCCAGATTCCCGATGCTGTGCCAGTCGAGCATTACATACATTTCGAGTTCCGTGCACCAGCCGACCGCCTGATCGAGAAGGCGCAGGTATTCGCGTGGCGTACGCTCGCGCCAGGCGACGGGATGAATCGGGATTCGCACCACCATCGCGCCCATTTCCTTCACCTTCAAAAAGTGTTCCCGGTTCCAATGGCCCTGCATTTCGATCTTGTCCGGATCGGAAATGGAAAGGCCGCGAAACAACTTCGCAACACTGTTTGTATCCACGAACTTGTTTCCTTTGACGGAAATCAGCGGGAGCTTTTTGTTGTCGACGCGATACGGACGCTGCCCAGGCGAGCCATCGCGCCACCAGGCGTGGGCCCGCTGGCTGTTCGTCGAGCCCGTCTGGGCCTGCGCTCGAAACGTCGCCGAAAGCGTCAGAGTCAACAGCACCGCAATGAAGAGCTTTATCATGACCGTCGCAGATTACGGGGATGAGAGCGCACCGACATGACGTCAAAACACATGATAGATCGAACAGCCCTCAGTCCCAACAAACGGACTGCGGAGATGATTCGCGTCAATCCAAACCGCTCCAGCGCTGCTATCGCGTCGCCGACGCGCTTCGTTTCCTTTCCGCTCCCGCGGGTTTTTGATGACGCCAGCCAGGCGATGGACGGGCGAACCTGCCCAGGCGTTCCAGAACCTGATTCATCCCGAAGCGAATATGCTGTCGCATTGCGGAGTCGGCCTGCTCGGTTGTCCCCGACGAAAGCGCGTCAGCAAGCCGCGCGTGGAAGTCGGATCCGAGCGTGCGGCGTTCAACGGCAGTGTCGAAGAGCCAGTTGAAAATCAGCACCTGTTCCTTTTCGATGGCATCGCGCAGCGCGGGGCAGCGGGCACATTCGGCGATGCGCAGGTGCAGCTTCATGTGGTACGTGTTGACGGAGAAAAGAAAGTCGCGGTCCGACGCGTTGTTCTCACACGCTGCGTAAAGCTGGTCGACGCGGCGGCCCATCGCCTTCAGTTCCGTCCGTTCCTGCGAGGTAGCACGCTGGGCAAAGAGGCGGGCGGCCTGGGTTTCCAATGCTTCGCGAACGAGACTGCGATCCTCGACGTCGGCCGGGTCGGGAATGCGCACGCGCGTGCCAACGCGAGGCCTGCTTTCCACGAGGCCATCGCGCTCGAGTTGCTGGAGCGCCTCCATGACAGGCGGAACGCTGATGTTCAATTCCGCGGCGAGATGGCGTCTCGACAGCGCTGCGCCGACAACGATGTCGCCTTTAAGGATTTGGTTTCGGATCTCGAGATACGCGCGCTTCGCGAGCGATGGGGCAGGGGAATGCGTTTGAACTGGTTTTGCCAGCCCTTTGGCGCGCGCAGGCGACTTCCGTGACATATCAGTGGTGAGAATGATTTTGAACCGCATGTGCGTCAAGTTTTGCGCGGAGCTTCCGTCGTAGCGCAGCCCACGATTCGTCGGGAGAAACCTGCGCTACGCAGTCCATGCGATTTCACGCTTGCCGCGTTTGAGAACTCTGATGTATCAGTGGACATCGCCACTGTCCCGACAAATGCGGAGCATCGCGAGCACGACCTGCGCTGGCAGATTGCCTTCCTGGTCAGCGTGGCGATTGCAATCAGCTACCTCGATCGGCAAACGTTGCCGTGGGCGATCAAGGCAATCCAGGCGGACATCCCGATTACGAATCAAACCAAGGCGGCCTTGGATTCGGCGTTTCTCGCGACTTATGGCGTAATGTACCTGGGTGGCGGGTGGTTGCTCGATCGCCTGGGCACGAGACGCGGGTTTTTGTGGATCATGATCTTCTGGTCGATAGCGTGCGCGAGCCATGGATTCGCGGGCGGAGTGATCATGCTGGCAGCCAGCCGGTTGCTGCTGGGCGTCGGGGAAGGCGGCGGATTCCCCGCGGCAACCCGGGCCGTGGCCGAATGGTTTCCTGTTGAGCAGCGCGCGACTGCCATGGGTATAGTCAACGCGGGTACGGCGGTGGGAGCGGTGATCGCGCCGCCGTTGATTGCACTCATTCTTGCGCGTGGTTACTGGTTCGACCTGTCCCCGTGGCGATGGGTTTTCTTCATAACGGGCGCGTTCGGCCTTGTGTGGGCAATTTGGTGGTGGCGTGTTTATCGGTCCCCTGGCGATGCCCAAACATCAACGGCCGCTGAGCCTGCGTCGCGCATCACGCTTTTCGATTTGCTGAGGCATCGGGAAATCTGGGGCGTGGTTGGAGCCAAGTTTCTCAGCGACGCCGCGTGGTATTTCTACCTGTTCTGGCTGCCCAAGTATCTTTACGACGTGCATTCCTTCGATTTGAAGCAGGCGGGGAGCATCGGCTGGATTCCGTATGCGGCGTCGGGGGTCGGCTGCCTCGCTGGCGGAGGACTCTCGAGCTGGCTGCTGGTGCGCGGGCACTCGGTGAACCGCGCGCGCAAACTGGCGCTGGGCATCAGTGCTGCGCTGATGCCCTGGGTCATCCTCGTTCCGCACGTATCATCGCTTGCGCTCGTGATGCTGTTGTTCAGCCTTGCGTTTTTTGGACAGCAATCGTGGTCCACGCTTGTAATGATTCTGCCGACTGACCTTGTTCCGAAACAATGCCTGGGGAAGGTCGCCGGGTTGGTGGGATTGGGCGGCGCGATGGGTGGAGTGGTGCTTGGACAACTTGCCGGGTGGCTGTTGGATCACGGTTTCAGCTATGCGCCGGTTCTGGCGGTGGCAGGTTCGCTGCACGTCATTGCGTTCGTTCTCATCTGCCTGGCTGTGCCGCGAATCAAGGCGCTCACATTTCAAACGCGATCATGAAAATCACTGAAGTCCGAACCCGTGTTGTGCAATGGAAGGGAGGGATTGTTCCGCTCCCGCCGCATTTCTGCACCAATCCAATGGACGCCATTGCGCCAATGCTGACGCGCCAGACGATGAGTGCGTTCACGTTCCACGGATGGCTGCTTGTGGAAATTGTCACGGACGGCGGCCTGGTCGGCCTGGGAAACGCGGCTTTGGCGCCGCAGGTCACCAAGGGTGTGATCGATCTTCATCTCAAGCCGCTGTTGGTGGGCGCGGATCCGTGGGATACGGAATTTCTCTGGCAGCATATGTATCGCAAGACCATGGCATTTGGGCGGAAGGGTATTGCCATGGTGGCCATGAGCGCAGTGGATATTGCGCTATGGGACCTGCTCGGGAAGTCCGCGAAGCAACCGGTGTATCGCCTGCTCGGCGGCCGCACCAAGCCGCGCATCCCGGTTTATTCGAGCCGCCTTTACAGCACGCCGCTGGATGAACTGGAACGCGAAGCGCGAAAGTACAAGGCTGAGGGATACCAGGCAATGAAGCTGCGATTCGGCTGGGGGCCGACGGACGGCGCGGAAGGAATGCGGCGGAACATGGAGCTTGTCCGCACGGTGCGCGACGCGGTGGGCGATGGAATTGATATCATGGCAGACGCTTACATGGGCTGGAACCTGGATTACGCAAAACGCATGATCCCGCTGTTGGAGAAGTTCAACCTGCGGTGGCTGGAAGAGCCTGTGATTCCTGACGACATTCACGGTTATGCGGAGTTGAAGCGGTTTGGACGGATTCCCATTGCAGGCGGCGAACACGAGCACACGCTTTATGGTTTTCGGCAGCTGATTGAAGCACGGGCGGTGGATTACATTCAGTTCGACACCAACCGCGTCGGCGGCATCACGCAGGCCCGGAAGATTGCGGCGCTGGCCGAGGCGCATTCGATCCCTGTGATCCCCCACGCGGGGCAGATGCATAATTACCACGTCGTCATGGCGAGCATGAATTCGCCCATGGCGGAGTTCTTCCCGCCTGTGGACGTCGAGGTTGGGAACGAGCTGTTCTGGTACATTTTCAAGGGCGAACCTATGGCGAAGGATGGGTTTATTGATCTCGACGAAAACCTTCCGGGGCTTGGACTGACTGTCGACGAAGAGAAGTTGAAGCAGTTTGACGTGATCGAATGACACCCGGAAGAATCGCAACAAACGTGTTATGACTCGCCTCGTACAAATTCAGAATGGCGCGCTCTCATCGGTCGCCGTGGTGGAAGAACCGCGGCTGCATTTGCTGGGTGAAGCGCAGTCGATCTATGAACTGGCGGAATCAGCGGATTTAACTTCGCGTCCGTTGAAGTCGGTGATTCAGGAGCGGCTGGCTTCAAAGTTTCTAGACTACGATTCCATTTACGAAGGGAAATCCGAATGGCGATTACTCCCGCCGATTCATCATCCGCGCGATGCGGCGAGTTGCCTGGTTTCAGGCACAGGGCTGACGCACTTGGGCAGTGCCAATGACCGGCAGGCGATGCATGGCGACGACGCGGCCGAGGAAACCGACAGCCTTCGGATGTTTCGGCTCGGGGTTGCGGGCGGCAAACCGCCGCCCGGCCAGGTGGGTGTCGCACCCGAGTGGTTCTACAAGGGAACGGGAACAATCCTGCGCGGACACGGGGACCCGCTCGACGTGCCGCCGCATGCGGAGGACGGCGGTGAAGAGGGTGAAATTGCCGGGGTTTATTACGTCGATGAGAACGGCTCGCCACGCCGCATTGGGTTTGCGGTTGGCAACGAGTTCTCGGACCACGCATATGAAAAGGAGAATTATCTTCACCTTGCGGGATCAAAGCTTCGCACCTGTTCGCTCGGCCCGGAACTGGTGATTGATGCAGAATTTGAATCAATCGCAGGCCGCGTGAGCATCACGAGAGGGGGAGATTTGCTCTGGGCCAAAGATGTTCTTACGGGTGAGAAAGAGATGTGCCACAGCCTCGCGAACCTGGAGCACCATCATTTCAAGTTTGATGGCCATCGGCGGCCGGGCGACCTGCACGTGCATTTTTTCGGCGCCTGCGCGCTGAGTTTCGGGGCTGGCATCAAACTCGCCAACGGTGACGTGATGGAAATTTCCTTCGCGGGCTTCGGTCGGCCCTTGCGCAACACGGTGAGAATTGCCAAAGCTGGGATTCGTCCCATCATTGTTAAAACCCTGTGAATCATGAGCCAGCCTCGCATCGCTTTTTTTGGATTGGGAACCATGGGCTCGGGCATGGCGCGCCAGCTTTTGCGCAAAGGTTTTCCCCTGCGGGTTTACAATCGCAATCCAGAGCGGTCGAAGGCGTTTGCCGTGGAAGGCGCGCGATGGACCCAGTCGCCAGCCGAGGCTGCCGAAGGGGCGGACGTGGTGATCAGCATGGTTGCGGATGATGCGGCGTCACGGAGCGTGTGGCTCGGTGCCAACGGCGCGCTGGCGGGGGCTCCGCATGGGACGCTCTGCATTGATTGCAGTACTTTGTCGGTAGGCTGGGTTCAGGAAATTTCCGGCATTGCGGCGGAACACGGATGCGAATTCCTTGATGCTCCCGTCACGGGCAGCAAGGCGCAGGCTGCAAATGGCGAACTGAATTTTCTTGTGGGCGGATCCGAGGCCGCCTTTCAACGCGCGCAGCCCATTCTAGCGGCGATGGGAAAATCCGCCACGCGGATGGGTGCGGCGGGGAGTGGGGCGCTGCTGAAGCTGATTAACAATTTCATCTGCGGCGTGCAGATCGCCGCGCTGGCTGAAGGGTTGGCGATGATCGAGTCGAGCGGATTGGATCCGGCGAAGTCGATGGAGGTGATTGCCAATGGGGCGCCCGGCAGCCCGCTTGTAAAGGCTGTCTGGGCGCGGATGACGGCTCCTGATTACACGCCTAATTTCCTGCTGAAGCTGATGGCGAAAGACTTGAGATATGCGATGGATGAAGGCGGCAAGCGTTCCATTGAGCTGAAGACGGCGGCGGCGGCGCTCGAACGGTTTGAGCGCGGGATTGCTGCGGGTCACGGCGAGAAGGACATTGCCGCAGTCGTGGAACCACTCCGTGCTGTCATTGCAGAAAAACTCAAATCCAACCTGCCTTTATGATGCGAGTCATTGTTCTCCTGTTCATCTTCCTGGTCTTATCTGTTCGACCTGCGGGCGCGGCCCTGGTCAATCGATGGTCTTTCAACAACTCGATTGGTGCTGCTCCAGCCGGGACTGCGATCGTCGACTCCATTTCAGGTTCGAACGGCGTCGTGGTTGGCACTGGCGGCACATTTTCCGGAGTTGCACTTGCGATTCCCGGCGCAACTTCGGGCAACCAGACGCCCGCGGCAATTTCGGCTTACGTGGACCTTCCGAACCGCCTGATCTCATCCAAAACGAACCTGACACTTGAGATTTGGTACACCGTAACCGCCACTCGCAACTGGCAGCGGCTCTTTGATTTCGGGCGCATGAATATCGCGGGCAGCGGTCCCGGAGCTGAGCAGGGCGAGGTTGTGCCCAACGCGGTCAGCGCTCCTGGCGGGACTTCATCAAGTGACAATCTCATGGTTGCCATCAACCGCGGAACCTCTCCCAACACGCAGCGGCTCGCTGCGCGATTAAACGGCGCGGCCGAGGTTGCTGCCGACAGCGGGTTCAGCGTTGCCAATGGCAATCAGTATCATTTTGTCCTGGTCGTGGAAGACGGCGCCGGTTCGTTTGGTTCGGGAGGCATGCAAATTCGCGGATATCACAATGGAACCCTCGTGCAGAGCGTCGATGCTGGATTCAAGCTGGCGAGCATTGAGGATGTGAACAACTGGCTTGGGCGTTCGCAATTCAGCGGCGACAGCCAGTCGAGCATTTCCTACAACGAAGTCCGCCTTTACGATCACGCGCTCTCGCCGCAGGAAATTGTCAGCAGCCGCACCGCTGGTCCGGAACCTGCCGCGCCGGCTGCCGCGAACGACGCGGTGACGTTGCGGCATGGACACAAGGTCAGGGTGCCTGTTCTCGCCAACGACAGCGGAGGTCTCTTCCCTGGAAGCGTGAACGTCACGGCCCTGCCGGAGTTTGGATCCGCGGTGCCGACTGCGAATGGAGAAATCCTCTATGCCCACACGAACGGCACGGCTGAACAGGATTCCTTCAGTTACACCGTCAGTGGCATTGGCGGAACTTCGGCGCCTGCGACGGTGACACTTCATTTCTCCACTGACTTGCGGCTGACAAACAACACGTTGAACGTGCCCGCAACACCTCCGCCGACAGCGTTGGAACTGGTCAACGCTTTTCCTGGACTCTCATTCAGCCAGCCTGTCTGCCTGCGCACGCCGCCTGGCGAAACAAATCGTTTGTTCGTCTGTGAGAAGACAGGCCTGGTGCGCGTCGTTCCTGATCTCTCTGCGGCTTCATTTTCTGCCCCGACGTTCCTGAATCTTCCCGCGTTGCTGACTTCGCGGAGTGAAGCTATTTCAACGGGTAGCGAACAGGGCCTGCTTGGCCTCGCGTTTCATCCGGGATATGCCACGAATGGTTTCTTTTTCGTGCATTACTCGGTCGGATCGGGTGGAACCATTTACAACCGCGTATCGCGATTCAGTGTTCAACCCGGCAGCCCAAACGCCGCCGATCCTGCGTCCGAAAGGATCCTCTTTCAGCAGGCGGACACTGCAGGCAATCACAACGGCGGCGACCTGCACTTTGGTCCTGACGGTTACCTGTATGTTTCATTGGGTGACGGCGGGGACCAGAACGATTCCCAGAATCACGCACAGAAGATCAACGACGGGTTCTTCGCCGCAATCGCGCGCATTGATGTCGATCGGCGGCCGGGCAATATCGAGCCGAACCCACATTCGGGGGTGCCGCTCTATTCGGGTTTTGCGGCGTATGCCGTGCCTGTGGATAACCCGTATGTGGGGGCAACGACCTTCAACGGCAGTGCGGTGAATTCAAACTCGGTGCGGACTGAACTTTGGGCCGTGGGTTTTCGCAATCCCTGGCGCATGTCGTTCGACCTGGTCACGAGCAACCTTTGGGTGGGCGACGTGGGGCAGGGAACGTTCGAAGAAGTGAATCTCGTCACGCGGGGCGGCAATTACGGCTGGGCGTTTCGGGAAGGCAACAACAACGGGCCTAAGGCTGCGCCGCCGAATTTCGACACTCTCTACCATTCGCGTCCTCTCTATGTCTATGCGCATGGCGGCGGATCGATGCAGGGCGATTCCATCACGGGCGGCGTGGTGTATCGCGGCACCAGAATTCCCCATCTCTTTGGCGCGTATATTTTCTCGGATTACGTGTCCGGCAACATCTGGTCCCTGCGGCAGACCAACGCAAGCGTGAACGTGGAACGCATTGCGGGCCAGGCGGGGATCGTGGCGTTCGGGATCGATCCCGCCAATAGTGACGTGTTGCTGGCGGACATTAATGGCGGGCGCGTTCTTCGACTCACCTCAGGCACCCCGGCCGGATCCTATCCCCTCACGCTGAGTGAGACCCGTGTGTTTGCGGATGTCAGCGATTTCTCGCCTTCGCCTGGGCTGGTGAGTTACGAGCCCAACCTTCCATTCTGGAGCGATTACGCGGTCAAGAGCCGTTGGTTCATTATTCCCGATGCGACGAACCGCATGACCTGGTCCCGCGAAGATAACTGGATTTTTCCGACCAACCAGATTTGGGTGAAACATTTCGACCTCGAAATGGAACGTGGAAATCCCGCGACGAAGCGGCGGCTCGAAACGCGCCTGCTGGTTCGCAACGCCGATGGTGCTTACGGCGTGAGCTACCAATGGAACGAAGCGCAGACGGAGGCGACGCTCGCGCCGGACGCGGGGGTGGACTTTGCGCTGGTGATCACCAACGGCGGAAACATCCATACACAAACATGGCACATACCGAGCCGCGCGGAATGCATGGCGTGTCACACACCGCAGGCAGGCCACGCTCTTTCGTTCACGACGCGGCAGATGAATCGCGAGGCAACAATGGACGGTTTCACTGGAAATCAGCTCGAGTTGCTGCACGCCGCCGGATACTTCACGAACGAGCCTGAACCTGTCAGCACGCTTCCGCGCCATGCGACCGCCGGGGATATCACTTCATCGCTGGAACATCGTGCGCGATCTTACATCGATGTGAACTGTGCCTACTGCCATCAGCCTGGCGGGACGGGTGGAGGCAATTGGGATGGACGCGCGCGAACACCGCTGTTCCAGACGGGCATGATCAATGGCGATGCAATCAACAACAATGGGGATCCCAACAACAAGTTGATTGTTCCGGGGGATCCTGTGCATTCGGTAATCTGGAATCGCATGGCCTCCACGAATGGGTTCACCCGCATGCCTCCGATCGCAACCAATGAGCGGGACGAAGAGAACATCGCGCTGCTCGCGCAATGGATCCAGGATTTCGGGACGAACCGCCAAGCGTTTGCTGATTGGCAGGTGGCGCATTTTGGATCCACCAACGATCCGAACGGCGGAGTGTCGGGAGACCCT
Source organism: Verrucomicrobiia bacterium (assembly GCA_035629175.1). Classification (NCBI taxonomy): domain Bacteria; kingdom Pseudomonadati; phylum Verrucomicrobiota; class Verrucomicrobiia; species Verrucomicrobiia bacterium. The sequence continues at coordinate 10,265 of DASPIL010000035.1, forward strand.
GACCTGGATGGGCGTGTGAATCAGCACGAGTATTTTGCCGGCACCGATCCGCACGCCATCGACAGCACGCCCGATCTGGCGCTGCACGTGGCCCCGGACGGCGCCGCCCTGGTTCAATTCTCGCTCGGCGAGAACGCCGCCGCGCGGGTGCAGACATCCACCAACCTGTTGGATTGGGAAATTTGGAACGCAGCCGGCAACAATGGCATTCCTGGCATTGAGAATCCGCAGAGTGTTGAAGGTGCGGTGACGAATGAAGCCCAGTATTTCAGGCTGCTGCTTAACGAACGGTGAACCAACCCGATGAACATGAACCCTAACATTGCCCTGTCCAGCACGCGTCATTTGCGATGGCGCTCATTGCCGCTCGTGGCATTCCGCTGCGTCTGCAAACTGGTGTGCGGTCTTGCTCTCATTGCGCCAGCAAACCTGACCGCAGCGGAGGCCACCAATTCGCCAGCAGTGGCGGCGGACGGCGTTCTGCCGGTTACCATCAGCATCGACGCCAGCAAGCCGATAGGGCCGATGAAGCCGGTGTGGCGCTTCTTTGGCGCGGACGAGCCGAACTACGCCTACATGAAGGATGGCAAGCGCTTGATTCGGGAGCTGGGTGTGCTGCGTCCGAAGGACGTTTATTTTCGCGCGCACAACCTGCTTTCGACTGGCGACGGAACGCCCGCTTACAAATGGGGAAGTTCAAACGCCTACACCGAGGACGAGAATGGCAAGCCGGTTTACGACTGGACGATTCTCGATCGCATCTTCGATGCCTATCTTGAGCGCAATGTACGGCCCTACGCGCAGATTGGGTTCATGCCGAAAGCGCTATCGATCCAGCCTGAACCCTACCAGCACGAATGGCGGCCCGGCTTGCGTTACGAGAGCATTGCAACAGGTTGGTCCTATCCACCGAAGGATTACGCCAAGTGGGCGGAACTGGTTTTCCAGTGGGTAACGCATTGCGTGGAGCGGTATGGGAAGGAGGAAGTGGAGAAATGGTATTGGGAAGTTTGGAACGAACCCAACCTGCGCTTTTATTGGCAGGGAACGCCCGACGAATTTTACAAGCTCCACGACTTTGCAATCGACGCCGTGCGCAGGGCGCTGCCGACGGCGCGTGTGGGAGGTCCTGATGTGGCGGGCGCGGGTGGGCGTTTCATGGAGGGTTTTCTGCGGCACGTGATCAGCGGAACCAATTACGCAACGGGCAAGCGGGGGACGCCCACGGACTTCCTGGCATTTCACGCAAAGGGCTCGCCGCGATTTGTGGACGGCCACGTGCGGCTTGGCTGCGCACCGCAGTTGACGGAAATCAATCGCGGCTTCGCGCTCATCGCGTCGTTTCCCGAAATGAAGAACACTCCGATCGTCATTGGCGAATCCGATCCTGATGGATGCGCGGCGTGCCAGGGACCGCACCTCGGCTATCGCAACACGACGATGTATTCGAGTTACACTGCGGCCACGTTTGCGCGCAAATACGAGCTCGCGGACCGGCATGGAGTGAATCTGGAAGGCGCTCTCACGTGGGCATTCGAGTTTGAAGACCAGCCGTATTTCGCGGGCCAGCGCGTTCTCGCCAACAACGGGCTCGATCTTCCAGTGATGAACGTGTTCAGAATGTTCAGCCACATGAGCGGACAGCGGGTGGAAGCGAAAAGTTCGGCCTCGGTTGCGCTTGATGACATCCTTCGCCGCGGTGTCGCAGGGCCGCCTGATATTTCCGCGTTGGCCAGCGTTGATAGCAACAAGGTGGCGGTGATGATCTGGTATTATCACGACGACGATCTCCCCGGCCCCGATGCCCAGATCGACATCAAATTGAACCACCTCGCACTTGGAAACGGCGAGGCGAGGCTTACGCATTACCGCATCGATGGACGACACAGCAACTCGTTCGCTGTTTGGAAATCGCTCGGGTCGCCAACTGCGCCGAATGAATCACAATACGATCGCATGTTGAGGGCAGGGCGACTGACGCAGTTGCATGAACCGCAGCAAATCCCTGTGGAAGGCCAGCAGGCAAGCGTCCGCGTTCAACTTCCACGGCAGGGTGTTTCATTGTTGTTGCTGGAAAAGCAATAACTGAACTCATCCCAACGGACACCGCGCTTCGCGGCGTTGTTACTGGACGGCATCCAGGGCCATTTGGATTGCCGTCTGTTCGACGCGTTTTCCCCACACGACTTTTCCAATGCGTTCGGCCAGGACGAACTGGATCTCGCCGGCACTCACTTTTTTGTCGAGACGCATGGCGTCGAATAATTGCCGCCGCTCGGACGCGGTTAGTTTTACCTGGGTGGGCAAGCCCGCTTTCTCGAACAGCGAACGAATCCGTCGAACATCGTCCGAGGGCAGCCCGTTTTGACGCGCTGAAATTTCCGCGGCGGCGACCTGGCCGATGGAGATGGCTTCGCCATGCAGGTATTTTCCGTATCGGGAAATGGCTTCCAAACCGTGGCCAACTGTATGTCCAAAGTTCAGGATCGCCCGCAGTCCGCCTTCTTTCTCGTCCTGGACGACGACGTCTGCCTTGATCTCGCAGCAGCGCGCGATCACCTCGCTCAACGTTCCAGGATTCCGCTTTAACAGCTTTGGCAGATTGCGTTCGAGCAGCATGAACAGTTCCGCGTCGTAGATGATTCCATACTTGATGACTTCGGCGAGGCCCGATCGGAATTCACGTTCGGGCAGTGTCTTCAAGGTTTGGATGTCGCACAGAACGAGCTTCGGCTGATGAAACGCTCCCACCAGGTTTTTCCCGGCCTTCAGATTGACGCCCACCTTGCCGCCAACCGAACTGTCGACGTGGGCGAGCAGGGTGGTGGGCACCTGGACGAAGGGAATCCCGCGCAGGTAGGTCGCCGCTACGAATCCTGCAAGGTCGCCGACAACACCGCCGCCGAGCGCGACGATGAATGACTTTCGTTCCAACCGATGCTTCGCGAGTTCTTCATAACAACGTTCCACCACGCGCAGCGCCTTTGCAGTTTCACCGGCGGGAACGGTGATAAGGACGGGATCAAATCCTGCCTTTGCCAGGCTCCGTTGTGCGGCGCTCGCGAAGAGCGGGGCGACGTTGGTGTCGGAAATGACGGCGCATCGCCGCCCGAGAGAAAGCTTCTGGCATCGGGGGCCGAGCTCCTGGATGAGTTTCGGGCCTATGGCAATTTCGTATCTGCGGTTGCCGAGTGGGACATTGACGCTGCGCACGCGGTTCAGAATGCGTTTCGATGCAAGACGTCGCAAGCCCGGATGCGTCGACGTTGCACAGGTTTCCGAATCTGCTGTCGCTGTGCTTCCCAGGGGGCGACGTATGGAACGGGTATACAGGCTGGAAACCTGCGATTCAGCAGACGGTCCACACGGCTAAGAACTCGCGATACGGCAGACTTTCCGGCGTTCCAGGCGCAGCATCGCACAATTGCTCGCGAACTTCAGGCAAGTTCAGTAGGCTCCGGCCGCATGGATTGGCTGAAGCAATGGATCTGGTACAACGGCAACTTCCTGGGCATTGAATGGAGTATTTGGAAAATCGTGGGCTGGCTCGGCAATGCGGTGTTCTTTTCCCGATTCTTCATTCAATGGTACGCCACCGAGCGAAAAAAGCAGGTGGTGGTGCCGTCCGCATTCTGGTGGCTGAGCCTCTCGGGATCGCTGCTCCTCCTCGTTTACTCGCTGCGGCAACGCGATTCAGTCTTCATCTTCGCCTACGCGTTTACGTGGATTCCCTATATCCGAAACCTGATGATTCACCATCAGCACAAGGAAGCGCACACGGGTTGTCCTGCCTGTGGAAGGTCATGTCCGCCAACCGCGAATTATTGCGCTGCTTGCGGCAACCGATTGCAGCGGGACGCAGGCATTGCGGCCGCCCAGTAACTTACGGCGCCACGGGTGGAGGAGTCGCGGCGGGATTGACGGTGGAAGCCGGCGCGCTGGTGCTCACAGGATATCGGGCGAGGACGCGCTGCTGATAATCCTTGTTCACGCGGCCGTAGGCCTGGAGCTGCCCGACGAACTGGCCGACGCCGGCTTCGGACTTGCGAAAGCCATCAATCAGGGCGGTGGCGTTGGGGCGGATGCTATCCAGATCTTTCGATGCGCGGCGCGCCTGGAGGCCCACAAATCCTGCGAGCGTCAGGCTGAGCACGGCGAGCGCCATGTAGAGGACATTGGTTTGCCGCCGAAGGTCGGCCAGCTGTTGCTTCAGTTCACTGGAATCGGCCGGCGTGGTGACTTGGTCTTCCATAACAACTTAATGCAAATTATCTGGCGGCGGGTTTCGGTGCGGCGCTGGCGTTGGCAGGAGCGGCGTTGCCCTGCGCGGGACCGCTGATGGATTCGAGGATGCGGCCAAGGTTCGGGTCAGGATGCACGCGGTTGTATTCGACCGTGTCGCGAATCAACATGCTGAGATACTGCTGCGTTTGTTGAACGGCACTCACCTGCACCTGCAGGTTGCGCAGCTCCTTGGTCCGGAAATAAAATTGAATCAGGAAGATGATTGAAAGAAGCACGCCGGTGGCAATGAACCATTCCAGCACGTTCTTCAGCATGTTGCTCTTCATATCGGTGCGCGACTGTAGCGGCTCGCGTGGAATTGTCCATCTTTTTGGCGGCAACGCGTCGAAGCGGGGCGCACATCAGATTTTGAGGGGGTGGAGATCGGGCTTAACAACCTGATGGAATTTTTGCTGGACTCCGAACCTCGCATCCTTCACGTTCAAGCTCCGTGACGGAATCCGTGACGATTCAGGGCCGACTAATCGATGCGT
>DASPIL010000036.1 GCA_035629175.1 Verrucomicrobiia bacterium
TTGGTTTCATCGCCGAGCGCCTGAAATGAATCCGCCAGTACGCAGGCTTCAGCCTTATTCTTTGAGGTTTCCATGCCACCGAGCCTATGCAGCACCCTCGGACATCCGCGGTCCAAGCGTTTGCTAAATATATAAGCCCGACGCCGTGCTGCCCCCGGCTTCTACTCCAGGATCCGCAGTCGGAAGAACCCGTGCAGGCTTTCGTCAATGCCGTTGGTGAACGAGAGCGGCACTCCCGTGCCAAGAATCGGGGCGCCGATCTCGATCCATTCCTCGTCGCCAAGCGAGTCCTTGTATTCCAACTGATAGGTTTGTCCCGCGAAGGTTTGCCAGCTGAAGCGGTATTCGCCATCGACCGCTGAATGGCCGCCCAAAGGTGGAACCGGCGCCACAACCACCGTGAAGCTTTGCGTGGCCGAAAGGCTGGGAGTTCCGTTGTCGGTGACCACCACCTGAAAAGTGTTCGTCGCTGGCGCTGTGGCGGGGGTCCATGTGAACACGCCGCTCTGTAATCCAATTTCGGCGTCCGCCGTTCCGCCCAGCAGCGCAAAGGAAAGCGCCTGGGCAGGCAGGTCGCTATCACTCGCGTCGACCGCAAAACTCAACGAGTAGCCCAGTGTCACAAGCCGGCTGGGAATGAACTGCAGCACAGGGGTTGAATTCGGAACCACATTCGGCAGCCGCGGCGTCGGCGCCGGCATGAAATATATCGAAGCTGCGCCGTCCGGGAAGCGTCCCTGGCTGACATCGGTTTGCTGGCTGCCGAATACCACCACATCGATTGGCGTGCCATCGGGCGCGAACAGCCCCAGCGCCTCGCCACCCTTGCCGAGCGCGAAGTCGGCATGCAGGTCAACGCGATTGGTGGAATTCTGCGTTGACTCGTTGTCCGCCCAAACCAGCAGTCTCCCTCCTGCGGGAACGATGTAGTGACCGTTATTGGGAATTTGGAATTGCAGCGGATTGTTGAGGTTGTCGGTAAGGTAATAGCCGCCGAGGTTCACCGCAGCTTCACCAGGATTGTAGATTTCGAACCAATCCTCGTACTGGCCGTCTGCCGGATCCGGCAGCGTAATGGAGTTATCGGCGAGCCACTCGTTGATGAACACGGAAAGGGGTGCCGACGCCCCGTTGTTCGTGACGCCTGGTGTTGGATAGAACAGGGCGCGGCGGTAGAACGGCTGCGCGTCCGGGACATCGCCGAAGCTCCAGTTGGCTGTAAGGTTTGTGTAATTCAGGTAATCGACGACCTGCACCTGATTGCTGATGGCCCGGCTGAGAATGACGCGGCCGCTTCGTGCCGGCAACTGGAACGCGGCGTGCCATTGGTTCAGCGCGTTCTGGTTCACCTGGTTGTCGCACCAGACGAGGTTGAACCCGCCGGCGCCGAGCGTTGCGTTTGCCGGAAACACCCAGCGTGTGAGGTTGGTGTGGGAATCGGAAAGATAATAGCCCGCGAGGCTGAAGTTCGTCGGGGCGCTATGATGAATTTCGACCCACGAATCGCGCTGGCTGAAGTTATCCACTGGCCCCGTGAGATTCTCTGGCTGCACTTCATTGAGCCACACGGGAGGAAAGGGAGCGAGAGTCCGCGCGATAACATTCGGCACGCCGGGTGAAGCGGCGGCCTGCGCCAGGCTCACAATATTGGTGTATTCCGCCTCCAGCTTCACACCGAACACCACATCCGTGCTGTCGGGCGCGGCTTGATGAACCTCGGCCGCGATATAGTTCATGCCAGGAACAAGCAACGAAGCTGGCAGCGTGAGAATGGTGGGCGCAGTGGCATCGCCGCTCCCTGGCGTGCCTGAAGCCAGCGTTGAATTGATGACCGTGCCTGGGTTCATCCGGACGCGCGGATTCACTTCGCCGCCATTTATATAAAGCACCATGCCATCATCAACGTAGGCGGAAACGCGAAGGCGATACCCCTGCAGATTATTCGTCAGGTTGAACGCGGTGCGAAAGTAATACGCATGTCCAGATCCCACGTTGTTGATCGGGAGTCGAGGGTCTCTCAACACGGTGCGGGTGAGCGGGCCAATCACCGCGTTGTTCTCGAAGGCCAGCAATCCGCCGCCCGCGGGCCAGTTGGCGTCGTTGTATCCGTTGGCTGTCCAGTTGACGCCATCGAGGTTGGACACCTGCATGAAGCGCCATGCATTGGTGTAATCGAGGAAAACGATTGAAGCGGGTGGTTGCGAAACAAAGTTGGAGTGACCGACGCTCCAGTTTCCAACCCGGCTGTTGTCCTGTGCAGTGTCCAGCAACTGCAATGAGAATCCATTGGTAACAATCGGCCAGGGCGGGACATTCTCGAACCTCACCCGATTCACGACCACCCAGTTCGTGCCGAGGTCCGGACGTTGCAGCGTGAGGGTTTCGCCGTCGTGATCGAGAACACCGCTGTATTGGTCAAACGCAATGGCATTTGGACCGTACGTCTGATTAAACACCGCCAGGTTCTCAGCAAGCACAACAAACCCGCGGGGTGGAATGAAGGACCCAGGGGGAAACGTATAACCGAGACCATTCACGTTCCAACCTGAGACATCGAATGCGAAATTGGAATGTGTGTTGAACAGTTCCACGTAAGCCGCACCCGGCGCTGCCGGGTCATGCATGATCTCGTTGAACACGACCTTGCCAGAGGGATCAACATCGACACCTGTATAATTCACCACCTTCGATCCGACAGCGGTCGGCAGCGGTTCGCCTTTCCGGTTCGAAGCCGAGATGCTGAGCGCATTGGTCCCGCTCAAAAGTGGCATGACGACGCTCCAATTCGATATTGTCGTCCAGCGGATCGGATAGGCGATGCCATTGATATTGATGAACTCAGCGGCGAGCGGCGCCGTACCCATGAGCGTCATCATGTTACTTCCCGCGATCACCTGGTAGGCGGGGCCGGCAACGCTGAACGCCACGTTCGGCAGAATCGATTGAAGGTAACTGCGGCGCTGGTTGATGAAATTCTTGATGAACTGCGGCGACGTCATCGGGATGCCATTCTGTTGGAACGCGGCATAACGCTGATCCAGCGCAACATCAGCGACACCCGGCATCAACGGGCCATCGACGGCTTCCTGAAATCCGCGGAGGTATTCGCGATGGAAGACCGGGTAGTTCAGAATCATCTGCCGCAATGAGGTGTCGAAGATTGTGTAGATGCTGTCGTTCGGCGCGTTGCCGCCGGCGCCGAGCGCAATCTCAATGTCCCACATCATCAGCCGCCAGCCCGCGTTGTCGGGTTTGTAGGCGAACATATTCTTGCCTCGGGCATAGGCGTAGCTGTCCCAGCTGCCGCAGATGTGATGCGTGATGACGGGCCGCAGGAAGTTGGGAACATCCATCCAGGTGCGAACCAGCGCCTCGTAATTTGCCGCACCCGTGTTGTTTACGGCTGCAACGAGGTTCGTGAAGGGCGTCCAGTCGTTCGGATTTGCAGTGGCTCGCGGACGCCAGTTCCAACGATAGAATTTCGTATCGATCTCCCCGTTGCTTTTGTTCACGCGGTTGAGCGTTGCGTAGATGCTGCCCTGGTCCTGGCCGTTGTTCGCAAATTCAAACCAGCTCTCAATCTTCCGCAATTGCCCCGCTTCGTCGTCTGGAAAATATTCCCCGATCAACTCGCTGTTCGGCTGCTGAGTATCGTCGTAAATGGTCCCGCGCCGCTGTCCGTTGACGAACATATGCACGTGGCGGCGATGGTTGTAGGGCTGCCCCAGCTTGCGTGCGATCCAGTTCCCTGTGATGTCCACCTGTCCCGAGTCGTCATTGAAGAAGAAATTGCCCGAGACCACATCGTAGGCCGTGAGCACGAACGGCTCGGATCCAAGGAACCGCTGATCGGGCGGAAAGTTGACTTCGTAATCGCAAGCAAAACCAAGCGGGCTGTCGTACTGGGGCGAATGAAACGGGCTGCCGCTGTACATCGTGTCGACATTGTAAACCGCACGGATGTTGTTGTAGACGAAGGTCGCATCGATCGTGTCGTTTGCGTTTTTCTCGCGGGATGCCCAGAACGCAATGTTGTTCGAGGTCACCCACAAACGATATGCACCGAAACTGCCGGTTTGCACTGCCTCCCCCCAGCGCACGTGACATTCACGTTCCGGGTAACCTGCGGGAAACAGGCTTGATGCGCCGGCGCCGTCAGCAGCCGATATGTGGAACGCGGCCAGCCGGTTCGCTGGCTGCCCTGGGATGGTTGCTGAATAGAGACCATCTCCCGCCACCGCGTCTCCGCCCATTCCGTTGTCACGCATCTGCACGGTTGCAACTGTCGCACTTGGATCGAGACGGTAATTCAGCGAAACGGAACCGATGGTGTCGGGATCAATGACGCGTGCGGAAACCACGACCGCCTGGTTCAGCGCCGGCAGGACTGGGGAATGGCTGACGTCGAAAAGCGCCGGAGCGGCATTGGCAACGCGCCGTGAATTCACAAGGCCGGGCGTGCCGAGATTTGCGGGAATATCGAGGCGGCGCGACACCTCCATCCAATTGCCGCGCACACGCAAAAGGACATATGGCGAACCTTTGAGCCACCGAACCTGCGCCCGAATAGTGCCCGTGTTCGCTCCGCCGACAGACATGGTTTGTGACAGCCCGCGCAGCACCTTGTTCGGGCCAGTGTCCCCACGGGCGGCTGAAATCAAATGCAGTCCGCTGCTCCCGCCGATTCCCGTGCCCGCTTCAATGAACGACTTCCGTGTGACACCGCCGAAGATCCATCCAAGGCCGCTGTTAAAATCGCCATTCGAAATCAGGTTCGCCCCGCCGTTGTTCCGAACTTCAACGTTGTCAACGAGGGCTTCGCCATGGTCCTGCAAAAACATTTCGAAACGATTTGCCACCCCATAATCTGAGGGGCCTTCATGGGAGAACGATTGGCCGTTCTGGAGTACGTCCGTGACATCAATGCTGGTCCAGGTCGATTTTGTGCTTTCCTCGCTGTCCGCCCAATTGTAGGCGAGCCTGTTGTCAGCGCGGGGATCGATGAGTTCCAGAGAACTGCCGCCGCCGTCGCTCCACCTGCCCCACCGTCCGCCGTCCGCATAAGTGACTTCGTCCATCGTGATCTGGATGATGGTTGTGACTCCATCAGCCACCACGTCATCGGGCATGACGAGTGCGATCCGTTCGCCGCTGTTGCGGAGCGATCCGCTGTAATTTCCAAAGGTGTTCGCCGCGTGGAGCTGCGGATATTTTGCCATCAAATGGGCTGCGTTTTTGGCAACAACCACGAACCCGCCAGCAACAATCACGGCGCCCAGGGGAAAGGTGAATTGGATGCCATCCTGGATTTGCCAGCCGGCAAGCGAAACCGGAGCACCGCTGCGATTGTGCAACTCCAGATACTCGTCGTCGTCGAGTTCCGAAATCGGGTGATACATGATTTCATTGATTCGCACCGAACTGATGTTCGGAGCGGCGTTGGGCGTGCCAACGGTCTGACCTGCAAGCCGCTGGAAATAGGGGCTGCCGTCAGGATGCCGGCCGGTCGGCACTCCATTTTCCTGGCCGCCGAACGTCACCGCATCCAGGACCCGCGTGCGATTGGAGTTCACGAGAAGGATCGTTTCGCCCGCCGACGACAAGGAGAAGCCGAGCTGCGCATCCGTGAAAGCAAGAAATCCTCCGGCTGGAATCATGGTGCCGTTTGGGATGCGGAACTTGTTCGTGTCCACATCGTCGCTTAACCACAGCCCGGAAACATTCACGGGCTGGGTGGACGTATTGAAAAGCTCGATGTAATCACGCTGCGGCAGATCCGTGTGCGCGAGGTATTCATTGATGACGATGGCCCCGGCAGGATCAGCAACGGCGACATCCAGGCTGCCTGGCGATCCGCCGATCACGGCGCTTGCAGACCACGCGCGCGGATCGTTCTCGCCATAACTCGGGTGACTCAGGACGAGCGAATGTCCCGCGCCGTCGGCTGCGGCCGGCCAGGGAGAGGTGCTGCTGTAGTTGATTTCGAGGAGCCGCCCGCCGAGTTCGTTCAGCAGGATAATCTCACCCCCGGCGTTGTTCAATCGTTGCGAAAAGGGCCCCAGGCAACTCACGCCATAAAAACTCTGGGCCGCTGCCGGATTGCGGGCGATTACGAGGATCTGGCCCGGCGTGATCTGCGTGCCAGCGGGAAATGAATACGAAATTTCACCCTCGATTTTGTGTCCTGTCAGGTCTTCCGTGATGACCCCTGTGTTCCGCAATTCGATAAACTCGAGATCGTCGCCCCCTGTCCAGGACACGTGCGGATGATACATGATTTCGGTGATCACGAGTGCGGTCCTGCGGCTGGAGGGGCCAGGCGGCTCCGCGGCGCGCACGGCCTCGCGCGGCAACATGAATGCGGCAACGAGCGCGATGAGATGAAGGAAGGACCATGGCCTGGAACCGCTGAATCGGAACATCGAGACCCCGGATTGAGGAACGCTTGGCAGATACATCTTGAAACGCTGTGACTGTATCTGGCGCGAGGGTCACTGAAAACCTCTAATCCTTGGCTCGAACCAAAAAACTTTTCTTTCTGATTGACCCAAGCGGGGCAACTATGACGAGATGTTAGGCCGCTAGTTGTTGAGGCCGGTTAGCTTTACTCAGAATGGCTAAAACCTTGATCAGAAATAGAAACGGCTCGCGCGCGGGAAGCACCAAATACGATGCGAACCAGAAGGTTTTATCACAAACCTATGGCGCGCTGGCTGATCTCCGCCGCGAGCTTTCAGACTCGAAATCCGCCGTTGCCGAGCGGGAGGAGCTGCTTCGCAGTTTTTCCGTATGCCCGGATTCCCAGCGCGCCTGGCTGCTGCTCGAAGATTACTTCGAGAAGCTTTCGCTTTCGCGCAAGGACTTCCCTGCGAATGACTGGTGGCCGAGATTGCTGGCAGCCCAGGGCAGCAGCCGCCTTGAGGAACTCGCATTCCTGTTCCTGCGCGCCCACCGCTCGCCGCCTTCTGAACTTGCGCCCCATGCGAATCTCAGCCGGTTCGCGGAGGTCGAAGAGGCCGAGCAGGAGCAACGCCTGGTGCGCGAACTCGAGGGGTGGCTCTTCCCGCAACGGCCGGTGCATCTCGACACGCCCCGCGCCTCGTTGCGCGTGCTGTGCCAGCCTCAAGCCGATACCGAACTTCTCTCGCGCAACCGCCTGGCAGTCCAGTTTCATCTGACCCGCCCGCGCACGGGCGAAAAGGTGCGCTCACTGCACGACATCCTGGAACTGACCACACGCGCCGCGCACGAACAGGAATTGTTTCCGCCGCAGGATTGGGAATTCATCCAATGGCTTGCCGAAACGCATCATCACCGCAAGGACGGCGATGCCACCCTGCTTCTCTCAAACAGCGAACTGATGCATTGGCTGGCGCGCTGGGGACACACGGGACGGCTCGTTCAGGCGACGGATCACAAGCCGCTGGTATTCCATGGCCAGCTCGCGGAACTCGTGCCGCACCTGCAAAACGGCGGACCGGATCTTTCCTTCACGCACCAGCTTGTGTTGCCCGACCGGCAGGTCTGCTCGCTCGAACAGGTGCATTTCTTTTCGTCGCAGCCGCCGCTCGTGCTGGCGGGGAGCACATTTTACCTGTTGCGCAACGCGCCGCCGCATTCCGTCATTGATCTCTGGAAAAACCGGCCGGCGGTACCTGTTCGCAAGCTCAGCCATCGCCTGCTCACGCACCTGCGCCGCACGCAGGCGAACAATGGCCTGGACTGGGAGGAACTCTGCATCGCGCATCCGGCCACGCCGCAATTTGTTTTCGAACTGCTCGATGACACGGTGCGCCTTCGCCTGCTCGCCACGAGCAAGCGGGACGAGAGCCACTGGATTTGGAATGGCCACGAATGGCAGTTGAATGAGCCTCGTCGGAGGCCGCTGGACAAACCGGAGATTCTGGATGATCCACGCCTGGAGCCCGCCACCCAGTGGCTGCGAAAGCTCGACTGGTTTACGCCCGAGCCAGGCCTCTGGGTCGGCGACGCGAATGAAAATTTCCTTGGGACGCTTGCCTATGCGTGGACGGATCGCCCGCCCGATGCCGAGTTCCTTGGCAATCCTTCGTTCCAGCGCCTGTTCCTTGCGCCGCGCCAGCTCAAGCCGCGGCTGATCGTGAAGGGCAGCGGCATTGATTGGCTGTCCGTCTCAGCTGAATGGGAACAGGAAGGCCTGAAGCTGACATCCGCCGACCTGCAGCGCCTGGCGGTCGCCACAAGCCGTTTCGTGAAGCTGCCTGATTCAGGGTGGGTGGAACTCGACACTGCCGCTGTTCAATCGGCTCATGAAGCCATGGCGGATCTGGGTGTGGACGGCCTGGTGCCGATTGCGCAAAAGATTGGCCTTGAGCAGGCTGCGCATCTCGATGACGAGGGGCTTAAGCGATTTGCGGATTCGCCCGCGGCGAAGACCCTGCGCGAAAATCTCAAGAACTTCAAAGGCGTGCCATCGGCCGAAGTGCCTTCGACCGTGCAGGCCGAGCTGCGTCCGTACCAAAAGGATGGATTCGATTTCCTTTGCCATCTAACCCAAATCCGGCTGGGTGGCGTGCTTGCCGACGACATGGGACTTGGGAAAACGCTGCAGACATTGTCCTGGATGTCATGGCTTCACGCCCGTCACAAAAAGAATTCCAAACCATGCCTGGTGATTTGCCCCGCTTCAGTTCTCTACAACTGGCGTCGGGAAGCGGAACGTTTCACCCCGCATCTCAAGGTGCTCGTGCTCGAGAGCGGTTCCGCCCGCCACGTGTTGCGCAAACAAATTCCACAGCATGACATCATCGTCACCAATTACGCGCTGTTGCGCCGCGACCTGGAGGAGCTGCAGAAGTTCCAGTTCCGCGCGATCATTCTCGATGAGGCGCAGTTCATCAAGAATCCCGGCGCGCAGGTCACCCAATCCGTCAAGCAACTGAAGTCAGAGCACCGCCTCGCCTTGACGGGAACACCGCTGGAAAATCGCCTGCTCGATTTGTGGAGCATCGTGGATTTCGTCCAGCCAGGGTATCTCAACACGCAGGAACACTTTCTTGAAACGTACGAACCGCGCGGCGGTGACAACGCCGATTCTGCGCAACGCATCGCGCGCCGGCGTCTCTCTGCCAAGCTGCGCCCGCTGTTGCTGCGCCGCTTGAAGAAGCATGTCGCGAAGGATCTGCCCGATCGCATCGAACAGCGGCGCGATTGCGAGCTGGGAGAGGAACAGCGGAAACTGTACCTTGCGGAACTGCGTCGCAGCCGCGACCAGGTGATGCAGGCGGTCGCGGAGAAGGGCATCAACAAAAGCAAGATGCACGTCCTGGCGGCTCTCACGCGCCTTCGCCAGATTTGCTGCCATCCGCGCCTCGTCGGCAACGATTCGCTTTCAGGCAAAACGGAAACGCTGTTCGAATTGCTGGATGCGCTGCTGATGGAAGGCCAGAAGGTTCTCGTGTTCAGCCAGTTTGTGCAGATGCTTGAACTGCTCGAGAGTGAATGCCGCGTTCGCAATATCAGCACGCACATCTTGACCGGCCAGACGAAGGATCGCCAGCAGGTGGTGTCCTCATTCCAGGAAGACCCGAATCCCGCCGTATTCCTGTTGAGCCTGCGGGCAGCGGGAACGGGCTTGAATCTCACGACCGCGAGCTACGTGGTGCTCTACGATCCGTGGTGGAATCCCGCCGTTGAAGCGCAGGCGATCGATCGCTCGCATCGCATCGGGCAAACGCAGACGGTAAACGCCTATCGCCTCATCTCGCCGGGAACGGTGGAAGAAAAGATCTGGGAACTGCAACAGAGCAAGGCCCAGACCATTGCCGACGTGCTTGGGGAGGAAGGTTTCGCCCGCAGCCTTTCGCAGGCGGATCTGGAATACCTGTTCTCGGAGGACTGATCCTAAAGAGTCACAGCGCGCGGCGGCGTCCCCGCGCTTCGATGCGTCGCCGCAGTTGCACAACTCCGCCGCCACCCAGGGCGCCGAGAACAATGCCAGCCAGCGCTCCAATGCCTGTGTTGCGCGGCTTGTTCGGGCGTACCCGCACAGGCTCTCTTCGATCCACAATGCGGAACGAAACTTTGCGACCGGCTTGCGCCGTTCGGTCTGACGCATCCATGCAGGCTTGCGCCCACATCTCACAAAGTTCCGCAGCTTCCGAGGCACGGTGTCCATAAGCTTGCAGTTCGATCAAAGACTCGTCGCGTGTTGCAGATGAAACCCTCAGCCGCAAATCGTGCGCGCTCATTCGTTCGCGGCTTGTGCCATTGGCGAGTTCCGCAAGGCGTGTCATGACTGAATCCGACGTTGTGAACTCCAAAGCGAGTGCGGCATTGGTGGACGGATCTCCCCCGCCGCCCAGCCAGCTCAATAGAATGCGGGTGCTGTAGGTGACAGGCATCGCGTAGCTGATCAACACGCTCACCGCGATCGAGAGGAAGAAGATCGCAAAAAAGACCCGCAGGAATACGGGCAGCTTGGGTGAGATTTCAATCAGTTGCGTTTCGTTCTTCATGCGGATCCCCGCGGCCGCGCCGCAGTATTTTCCCGCATGCGGGATCGGCGAATCAATATTCCAGCAATTCCGCCGATGGAGCCGAGAACGGTGCCCACGACAATTCCCAAGGCGAGGCTCTGTCGTTTTGCTGAAGGCAGCCGGCGGGTGCCCGCGGCTGCTCGATCGAGGATCACCGCCTGCATCGTATTATCGACGCGAGAGTTCTCCGTCGCATTCGCCAGCTTGCGATCCAGGTCCGCCAATTCCTCCCGCATTTCCCCGAGTGTTTGCGTCTGCGCCTGTAACTGCTCTTCTGAACCTTCCTGAAGCCTGAGGCGTTGGAGTTCCACTTCCGCATTGTGAATATTCAGCGCGACCTCCGTCCGTTGCGCCTCCAATTGCACGATGGGTTCGGACAACTGCTGCATCACGCGTTTGAGCAGGTTCCGCCTGTAAGACTCAGCAATGGCGTTTGCCACATCAGCCGCCTGCGCTGAATTCTCTTCGCTCACTTCAATCTCAACAATCGTTGAATTTCGAACAGGACGCAGGCTCGTCCGTTCACGCAATAATGCCACCGCGTCATTGGTGGACAGCGCAGCAGCACTCCCAGCGGCGCGCCATGCTTGATCCAATGCCAATTGTTCCACGACATCCTGCAGGACGGAATCGGAACGCATGACTTCGATTTCTTTGTGGAACCGTTCCGCGTCGAAACCCTTTTCCATCCACTTGAAATTCAACATCAGCCGGGTCGTGCTGCGAAAAGTGGTGGCATTGTGCGCTGGAAGCAGCGCGGCGATCGCAACTGTGGCGACCAAAACGCAGACAAAGATCACCGCGAACAACGTCCCGTCGCCCAGCGGGCTCTCCATTCCCGCGGCCGGTTTCATGCCAGCCCGATGCGTTTGAGAATCGTGGCGACGCACTCGGAAACCGAACACTGTTCCGTGTTCAACTCCAGTTCAGGATGGAACGGCGCCTCGTACGGAGCGGAGATGCCGGTAAAGTCCTTGATCTTCCCGGTGCGCGCCTTCACATAGAGGCCCTTGGGATCGCGCTTCTCACAAACCGTCAGCGGCGTGTCCAGGTAAACTTCAATAAAGCGGCCCTCGGGAACAATGTTGCGGGCCAGTTCACGATCGGAACGGTAGGGTGAAATAAACGCGGTGATGCAGATCATTCCCGCATCGGCGAACAGCTTCGACACCTCCCCAATCCTGCGGATGTTTTCTTTGCGGTCATCTGGCGAAAAACCGAGATCCGAGCAAAGGCCATGGCGGACGTTGTCGCCGTCAAGGACGTAGGCATTCTTGCCGCGCTTGAACAATTCGCGCTCGAGTTCCGTCGCGAGGGTGGATTTCCCGGAGCCGCTCAGCCCCGTGAACCAGACGACGCAGCCTGAGTGTCCCATTCGCTGTTCCCGTTCCGCGTGCGTAACTTTTCCCGGAGACCATGTGATATTCTCGCTTTTATGAGTCAGATGACCAGCCATGCGAAAGTGAATCGCGCCCGGCCGAGCGTTGTCCAGCACGAACATTGCAAAAGCCGAGTTCATCCTTGGCATTATACACAGCCGCAGGTAATACACTGAACATGAGTCGTTTTCGAAAGCTGCTGGCGGTGAGCTTTCGCGCCAAGGTGCTGGTGCCGGTCATCGCAGTGATGGTTCTGTTACTGGCGACCATGGCTGCCGTGATTAACGATCGCATCACGGATCAATTCGAACGCGATGCGCGCCGAACGCTGGCCGCTGCCGAGGACAGTTTCCAGCAGATTCAACGCAGCCGCACCCGCAGCCTGCTGATCCGTTTTCGGGACCTCAAAAATGAACCCCGCTTTCGCGAGGCCTTCCAAAGTGGCGACCCCTCGCGGGTTCGCAACCAGCTGCCCGCCCTGATGGGTGCCGTTGGTGAAGACGTGGACATCGTCGTGTTTTCCGGACCGGAGGAACTGATCGCCAGCGCGAAGCGGGATCCGTTGATGTCGATCGCAAATTTTGAATCGGCAAGCGAAAGCCTGATCGCACAGGCTTTGCGGGCAGCGAGTCCTTCACGCGGCGAAGCGACCGCGGACACGGTTTTTGTGGACGGGTTGCTTTACGACGTCGTGTCGTTCCCTGTCTTCGGCAGCAACGGAAGACTTGTGGGCGCGCTCACGCTGGGATCGCAAATCAACCGGACCGTGCTTGAGGAGTTCAGCCGCGCCACCCACAGCCGCATCGTTTTGCTTGGGAATGAACGGGTGATCGTTTCGACACTTCCCGGACCTGAATCCAGTCTCGATCTGGTTCGGCTGTTTCGCGACGTGACTGCCGAAGCACAGAAGAAGGGATCTGGATTTCGAATCCGGAAACATGTGTTGAACGGCGAACATCATTTTTGCGCTGCAGGCCGTTTCGAGACTCCCAGGAACGATGGCGACCTCGGCTATCTCCTGCTTTATTCCTACGAGCAGCCGCTGCAGGATCTCGCCGCAACCCAGCGGAATCTGATTGTCATGAGCGGCGTGGCGATAGTCCTCGGGTCGCTGGTGGTCTGCTTCCTGGTGGGCAAGGTTACAAAACCACTGCGCGAACTGCGGGATAGCGCCGAGGCCGTTGGACGAGGCGACTTCTCGCGCCGGGTTCCCGTCCGCTCGCAGGATGAATGCGGCGAACTTGCGCGCGTGTTCAACCAGATGACGGAAAATCTGAAGACGTCGCGCGAGCAGCTGGAAACGACAGTGGCAACCCTGAAAAGCACGCAGGCGCAGCTGATTCAGAGCGAGAAGCTTTCGGGCATCGGCCAGTTTATCGCTGGAGTGGCGCATGAGTTGAACAACCCCCTGACTTCCGTCCTTGGGTTTTCCGAGTTGATGAAGCACGCCGTTGTCGCGCCGAAGGACAAGCATTACCTGGATGTGTTGAACAAGAGCGCGCTGCGGTGCCAGAAAATTGTCCAGGCTCTGCTCAGCTTTGCCCGGCGGCAATCCCCCGAACGAAAACCAACCCTGGTTAACGAGCTCATCGAAGCCTCTGTGGACCTGCTGCAATACCAGCTGCGCAAAGGCAGCGTGAAGGTCATCACGAGGTTTGATGGAGAGCTGCCAGAGATTTTGGTGGATCCACACCAGATGCAGCAGGTCTTCGTCAACCTTCTCAACAACGCACGACAGGCAATCGAAGCCAGCCAGACCGAGGGGTGGATTCGGATCAGGACAGAAACGGATTCGCGACGAGTTCGCATTATTTTTCAGGACAATGGACCCGGCATCTCTCCTGAGAATCTAGCCCGGATCTTCGATCCCTTCTTCACCACGAAGGGAGTCGGGGAAGGCACTGGGCTGGGACTAAGCCTCTGTTACGGGATTGTGAAGGAGCACGGCGGCGTCATCACGGCGAACAGCCGGCCAGGCGAAGGAGCCACATTTTCGATCGAGCTGCCGCTCACAGAACGTCCAGCCCAGGATGGGGCGGCGGCGGCGCGGCGCGCCGAGATGCCGGCGGCGCGACTCGGGCGCGGCAAGCGCATCCTCGTTGTGGACGATGAGGAACCGATCCGCGTTCTATTGCGCGAATCCCTGACGCCCGAGGGATACGAAGTGGATGTTGCGGCGGACGGTGAAAGCGGACTGCGCCAGCTGAGCGGGAAGCATTACGACCTAATGCTGTGCGACTGGAAGATGCCGGGCTTGAACGGCGAGCAGGTTTACGAACGTATCCGCGCCATCGATCCCGATTTCTGCCGGCGAATCATCTTCATTACAGGCGACATCGTGAGCGAGCAAACCCGGCGATTCCTCGATGAGCAGCATCGCATCTGCCTTTCAAAGCCATTCAGCCTCTCCGAGATTCACGCAGCCCTGAGACGGGTGATGTCCAATTGATCCCAGGAAATTTTGGAGGATCCAGGCGTGGTTCAACACATTCGTTTTTCACGCCGCCTTCGATATCTTGAATGCCGGTTCTTCTGCGGGACTCGCCTCGACAAACCGTTTCCTGTCCTTCATGATGCCCCCCGGTCGCACGCGTGGACAACGACTGAAAGCTGCTGGCTGCAATGTTCCGAAGTAACGGCATACAAACTCATCGAAGTTCAGTGACGGATGTCTCTGGGTTGTTCCTTGGCAAACACCCTGTTCTCCCGCAACGCTCAGCCTGATCGGATCTGCCATGCCTCAGGACCATCGACTTCAAGCCCAGCGATTCGAACTGAAATACCTGGTGCCTGAAGAAATGGTTGCGGGCATCCGCGACTTTGTCCGCTGCTACCTCGAGCTGGACGACTTCTCAGCGGGGCGCGCCAACAACTCGTATGATATCCACAGTGTTTACCTGGATTCGGCGGACCTGCATACGTGCCAGGCGACGCGGAATGGCGACAAGAACCGGTTCAAGCTCAGGCTGCGCTACTACAATGACGACCCGCAGACGCCAGTGTTCTTCGAGATCAAGCAGCGCGTTGACAATGCGATTCTGAAGCAGCGCTGTCCGGTGCGCCGTGAAGCGGTTCCGCTTCTGATGTCAGGACAACTGCCGGATCCCGAACATCTTTTTTCCGAGGAACCACGGCACCTGGTTGCGCTGCAGCGTTTCCAATATTTGCAATATCAATTGGGCGCTGTTCCACGGATGCATAACAATTACCTCCGGGAAGCATGGGTTCCGGTTTCAGGAAATGCAGTTCGGGTGACTTTTGACCGGAACATCCGCATAGAACCGTATTTCGCCTACCAGGCCCCAGTCGCGATGGCTCGTCCCCGGCGGATTTACGAGGATGTGGTGGTTCTCGAGTTGAAATTCACAGGCCGGTTTCCAAACTGGTTGCGCGAGCTTGCAGACTCTTTCAATCTCTCACGCGGAACGGCGTCCAAATATTGCGGCGGCGTTGATGTCCTTGGCGATTTCCATTTCCGGCCGCGTGTCGAAGACTTGATCCAAGCCGGAACCGCCAGGCAGGAACATTATGTCGGCGCCTCATCTGGAACAACGATGACCGAACTCGGACAAACCGCCGTTGCGCGGGTGTGAAATGTGGATGACAAACTATGACTGACTGGCTCTTTCGTGGTGATTACGGAATCGCGCCCACCAATTTTGCCGCCCTGTTTCTGTCGCTGTTGCTGGCGTTCGTCTGCGGCCATGCTGTGGCCTGGGCCTATATCTGGACCCACACAGGTCTGTCTTATTCGCGTTCCTATGTCAGCACGTTAATTCTGATCCCGGTGATCGTTGCGCTCGTCATGCTCGTGCTGGCCAACAACATCGTCATTGCATTTGGGTTGATGGCGATTTTCGCGATGGTCCGTTTCCGAAGCGTTTTGCGCGACACCCTCGACACCACCTACGTGCTGGCCGTGATTGTCATTGGGCTCGCCTGCGGAACCTTGAAATACAGTTCGGCCATTATCGGCTGTCTCATGACCGTCGGCCTAATGTTCTATTTCTGGCTCACAGGCTTTGGCACGCGGCAGCGATACGATCTGATCTTGAACGTCCAATGGGCGCGGCCTCCGTCCGAACTTCCCGAACTGCTGCGGCTGCTCCATCGGCACAGCCGGTCCGTTCAATGCGCCAGCCAGCGCACCAGTGAAGCGTTTCCCGGCATGGATGTTTCGTATCGATTGCTGCTCCGCAATCCCGCTGCGACGCATCATTTGATGGAAGAACTGAAGGCTATTCCAGGCGTGACGCGAGCCTCAAGCCTGGGCGCGAGCGATGAATCCGAACTATGAAGCTCGAGCCACTCAAGCCGGTTCCCACACCGCTTCCCCAGCGCCTTCGCGATCTGCGCATGCGGTTCATTCCACCGATTGTCTGCATCGGGGCGATGTTGGTGATTGGCCTGGTTTGGAAAGACACCGTCAGCCCGCCCACCATGGTCGGCCAGGCAGAACCGATCGTTTCCAACATCAGCTCGTATCAACCCGGCATTCTCGCCGAACTGACAGTGCGGCGGTTCGAGCGGGTCCGCGCGGGTCAGGTGATTGGCAAAGTGCTCGTCGCGCACCCCGAACTTCTAAGCGCCTCACTCGACGTCATCCGCTCGGAAATTGAGGAGCTTCAGACCGATCCCCAGAGGCTCTACACCGAGCGACGGTACGCCGTGGACTTCGCGCAACTGCGGCAGAACTGGATGCGCCATCGGGTCGACCTCGCCAGTGCCAAGGCCAACCTGCAGTTTGCCGAGGCCGAATTATTGCGGCACGAAAAATTGCTGGCGGCCAAAATGGTTTCGCAAACCGAATACGATCTGGCGAAATCCAATCGCGACTCCCTTGTGGAAGAGGTGAACGAGCTCACGCAATTGGTGAACGACGGCCAAATTGCATTCGACTCCATGCAGGGCACCAACTGGGCGGGCAATGCGACAGAGTCCGGGGTCGCCGCCTGGCAGGAGGCACGTCTTCGACTCGCCGCGGCCGAGTTGCAACCGATCATCCTCACAGCACCGATCGACGGGATCATCACGGTTGTTTCAAACCACCCTGGCGAATCGGTATCTGCCGGAACCACCATCGTAACGATTGCCAGTCTCAGCCCGGTCCGAATCGTGGGCTATTTGAAAACACCTTTCAGCGCAGACCCACAGCCTGGCGCGCGCGTTGCAGTTCGCACACGCGGGATTCGCCGGCAGGTGGCGGAAACGATCATTACCGAGGTCGGCACGCAGTTGGAACTGCTCCCGATGCACATGCAGAGCGCGCTGCGATTTGCCAATCTTGAGATCGGACTCCCGGTGGAAATCGAGCTGCCTCCCGAGCTGAAACTTCGGGCCGGGGAACTGGTCGACATCAGCATTATCACGAATTAATTCGGTTTCCGGTCCATTCCTCTTTTCAGTTCGCCGGGGTGGATTATCTTCTTCCCCTATGCCTTGTCCGTCTGAACCGACGCCAACGCGCGGCACGTTGCTGAACCCGGTCAACCGATTTGAGCAGATCGCGATGGAGCGGGATGAGAACTGGAATCCGGATGAAGATCCGCTTCCTCAGACGCGGTTCCTTCGGGACAAATCGCAGACGATCATTGCTTACAACGACAGTCCCGACATCGGCTTCGAAGCCAGCATCAATCCTTATCGAGGATGCGAGCATGGCTGCATTTATTGCTACGCGCGGCCGTTCCATGAATACCTGGGTTTCTCGTCGGGCATCGATTTCGAAACGCGCATCATGGTGAAGGAAGACGCGCCGGAACTCCTTCGCAAGGAATTATCCTCCCGCAAATGGAAGCCGCAGGTGATCGCAATGAGTGGCGTCACGGACTGCTACCAACCGGTCGAGCGCAAGTTGAGGCTCACCCGTCGCTGCTTGGAAGTCCTTGCCGAATTTCGCAACCCCGCAGGCCTCATCACAAAAAATGCACTGGTCACCCGCGACATCGATGTTTTGTCCGAACTCGCGCGGCACCACGCGACTGCGGTGTTTATTTCGCTCACGACCTTGCAACCCGGAATTCGAAAGGTGATGGAGCCGCGGACCTCGCCCCCCGCCGCGCGTCTGGATGCAATTCGTCAATTGTCCCAGGCAGGCATTCCGGTCGGTGTGATGCTGGCGCCGATGGTTCCCGGGCTTACTGATTGCGAGATCCCTTCGCTGATTCAGGCGGCGGTTGAGGCTGGAGCCAAATTCGCCGGATATGTTGCCTTGCGCCTGCCCCATGCCGTGGCCCCCATGTTTGAAAACTGGCTGCAGGAGCATTTCCCCGATCGGAAAGAAAAGGTGCTGAATCAGGTTCGATCAATGCGCGGTGGCAAGCTCTATCAATCACACTGGGGCGAGCGGATGCGCGGGGAAGGCATCATTGCGCAACAGATGGAGAAATTGTTCGAGGTCGCCTGTCGCAGATACGGAATCGCAGGTGGGCGTCCGCAGTTGTCCACAGCGGCGTTTCGTCGCATTGAAGGCGGGCAGGCTGAACTCAACCTTTCCCTTTGATGCGGAACCCGGGCGCGTCAGCCTTTGCTTGCTTCGTTCTTGGCTGCCAGCAAGGAAGTGTCGCCCGTCATACGCGTTGTGTCTGACGGGCCCGCCGCGGGAACCTGCGGGTGTTCTGCCGTTCGCCATGGGACTTCAAAGATTCGAACGGCATTTCGGATCCCCTTCACTTTTTCCGACGGCAGAGAAATGCACGTTGCTGCCAGGGCCGGGTCGTCCCGCCGGAGGCGCTCAAATGTGGCGCCACTGATCAAAATGCGTCCGCGTCCCGACAAGCTTTCCAAGCGGCTGGCGAGATTCACCTCCCGCCCAAACACCGTGTAGTTGGAGATATGCGCTTCTGAACCCATCAACCCGACCGTGGCAATTCCAGTATTGATGCCGCTGCCGAGGGTAAGGACTGGCAAGAGAGTGAGGGCCGGCTGTCCTGCGGCCGCTCGAATGGCGTTCTCCGACTCTCGCTGCTGGTTTTCAATCTGCCGCCGCTGGTTCAATTCCGACAGGCATCTCTGCGCTTCAATAGCTGCTTTCACGCATGCGCACGCGTGCGACGGGTTCGGTGTAGGCGCTCCCCAAAAGGCCATGACACAGTCGCCAATATACTTGTCCAGAGTGCCTTCATGCTTCTTGACGATGTCGGCGACGAGCGCCAGATAGGTGTTTACCGTGGCGAGCGTCTCACGCGCTTGTTCATCGTAGTATTTTTCCAGTTCAGTCCCGGCCAGCCCAGCCGCCGCCGCGTAATTCTCAGCGCGCTCCTGGTGGGCATCGGTAAACTCAGTGAATCCACGTATGTCAGCGAACAGCACTGTGACTTCCCTGCGAGCGCCCCCCAACGCCCAGTCCTTTCTGTCCAGCAACTCGTGCACGATGTTCGGCGATACGATCCGTGAAAAGATTGATTTAACGCGTCGCTGTTCAGCCTGTTCAAACATGACTCGAAACGTCACCAACGAGACGTGACTCAGGAGCAACCCCCCTGCAACCGGCATCACGACGGGCAACCAAAGACGCTGGTCAATGAAAAGGATCCAGGAGATCGCCACGTACGCGACGATCATCAACACGATGCACGATGAGGCGATGAGAATGCGGCGCGTCCATGTTACCCAGGCCGAAGCGGCGCCGAGCAGAATAATGATCGCGAGATCGACAGGGGTCGACGTTCGCTGAATGAACCGGCCCGTGAGAACCGAATTCGCAACGTTCCAATGGGCGCTGGGAAGAAACGTGTCCTTTTCGAGAGGCGTGGCGCCTCGATCGCTGAGATCGTTGCCGATGGCTGTGGATCCGACCAGGACAAGTTTGTCCGCCCAGGGACTCGGAAGATTCGTTTCGCCCCTGGCACGAGCGCGTTCCTGGATCAGCAGAGTCTCGATCGGTTGCTTGAAAAGGTATGGATCCTTGAGCCTTACAGCCCAATCAATCGGGAAGCAGCCGTCTTCATCAACAAACAGGACCCGTTTGTCTCCCGCATCGTTTCGAAGGACAATTCTCCCGTGGCGGAGATCGACCTCAGCCTCTGCCAGGTTCAAATTGAGCTGACGTGCTGCGAGGACAATTCCCATGCTCCAGATGCGTTCTACGGTGAAGGGGCGGCTCGTTCGCGAGGTTCCTTCCGGCAGGGATTCCCCTACAAAGTCAGCGAGGTCAAACTCTCCCTTCAGGTTCAAGGGAATGCGGATCGCTTCGTGCGGATCGCGCGGCAGCACAATTTCGTTGGAACGGATTTGAGCGCGCCTAAGGTCCACTCCAAACTCTGGATCCGCTTCCACCTGCCTAAACAGAGAATGCCAATTGGTTCGAACATGAAATGCATTGGCGCGGCGCAGCACTCCGTCTGGATCCTTGGTCATGTCGGTCGAAATGTCGCCAAGGGCCAGAGCGTTCGTCGAAAACAGATCGGGTGGCGTCAGGCCTTTGGCGTCAGCGAGCACGACGTTTCCCGCGTTCCGAAGTTGAAGGGCAAAATATTGATCAGAATCCAGGAGGGTGCCGTCAGGCATTTGCACCTGCGACGAAAAATGGTCCTCCCTCAGCTCTGCAAATATGACGTCGAAGGCGACCGCCTTTGCGTTCTGAGCCGCCAACTCCCGGACCAGCCGCCCATACACCTGCCGCGGCCAATACAGACCATAACGATATCCCAAGGTTCTGTTCGTGCGGACAAAATCGATGCTGCGGTCATCGATGTAGATAAAGCCCAGGTTCGTGGCGACCGGAGGTGAGAATCGGGCGGCATCGCGAACGCGATGATCGAAGGTCATGCGCTCGATGCGCTCGAGAAAGTCCAGTTCGAGCACATATAGGACGCAGACAACCACCACTGCAGAGACTGCAATCAGCAGCGGCGCCGGCTTGGCGGCCTTAAGCTTCACAAGGGCGAACTAAACAAAAAACCCAGAGCAACACAAGGTCGCTCTGGGTTAATGAAAGCGCTAACGCTTAAAAATCATCGGGAAAATCGGGGAATTCGAATCCATCATCGCCCTGGCCGCGGGTCGGCGAGACAACATAGATGGTGCGATCGATCGCGAAGGTCGTTCCTGGGGTTTCAGGTCCCATTCCGATGTCGCGAGCTTCCTTGATGCGCTGGCGCAGTTCGGATTCGGGAATGTTAGTGATCTGGCCAGTCTTAGCGTCATACTGCTGTCCAGCGCGAACTTCCTGGGTCGTGGGCGTGCCATCAGCTCCGACATACGCCATCACAACTGAACCTGTGAGCACGCTCAGGATGCCGTCAGCACTCAGTGTGTAGATCGTGCCGCGAACACCAGCCACACCGTTTGGAATCTTGACTTCGTAGCTGGAACCAGCGGAGAGCTTCTTGACCGTTCCAAGAATCCGGCCGGCTTTCAGGTCGAGCTGAGTTTCGGTGACCTTGTCGATGCCGGTTTGATTGGCGATCAGCTTGTCGAGACCGAGAACCGTGTTCTCATAAATGCGAACGGCGTCCTGGTCGGTCTTGGGTTGAACGTAGGCGACCGTCGAAGCGGAGGCACTTGAATCCATTGCGCCGAGGGCTGCAGTTGTCGCTGCGCTGGCCTTCTGGTTGTTCAAGATGAGATCAACGTGCGAATCAGAAGCCGTCTGGATCACTGCACCCTGCCGAAGCACGGTGCCGCTCTTCAGAGGGCGCCACGTGGAATTGTCAGCCGTAGTGTAACGGGCTGCACCTTTGATGTTTACCACTTTGGCAAGCCCCTGTTCTGCTGCCTGAGCAGAAAAAGCAGCGGCGATTACCAGAGCGACCAACCCACCTGAGAGACGTTTCATCAATTTCATAGACCTTTTTCTTGCAATAGCGCTTTTACAGTCTGCGGCAATCGTATGGATATGCCTTTTGTTGTCAACCGAATATTCCCGACTAAACGGATAATTCGTCCACCCGGGTCGAAGCTTGAACAATTCCTCACTTCGCGACCCCACCGACCGCCCCAGCCTGCTGCAAAAGTCGCTGGTTCACAATGGGTAAATAGGAGTCCGCAATCTGGTTGTCGTTCCATTGCAACCGCTTGCTGCGTTCGAACCATGTCCGCGCGGCAGCAAGATTCCCAGTCTGCACATAATGCCATCCCACATGCGCGGCAGTGTAGTAGCCGTTCGGGTCCAACTCCACCGCCCGATCGTAATAGGGCCACGACTCGTCACTGCGCCCAATCCAATCCAGGCACATCCCGTACCGCAAGAACCCATATCCATTGTAAGGATTCATCTTCATGCTGCGTTCGAACCATTCCATCGCTTTCCGAGCGTCGTCTTCATAGTCGGTATTTCCCTGCCAACTGCGGGCTCGCCATGCTTCCCCGAGCGCGTAGGCCGTCGCAAAATTCTTAGGCTCAACCTCAAATGCGGATTCCAGCGCTGCAATCTTCGCGGCTGATCCGGCAGGCGCTCGCTCGGCTTTCGCCAGCCTTTGGTATTCGCGGGCTGCCTGAACCTCATGCCACCCCAAAACTGTCAGACCCAATAGCAAGACGCACGTTAACGTTATTTTTGAACCCGGGCGGAGCGACAGCCAGTAGTCGCTGGTCGCGAAC
The DNA here is from genome assembly GCA_035629175.1 of Verrucomicrobiia bacterium. NCBI lineage: Bacteria > Pseudomonadati > Verrucomicrobiota > Verrucomicrobiia > Verrucomicrobiia bacterium. The sequence goes on from DASPIL010000036.1 coordinate 22,439, forward strand.
CGAACCGTGCTGGCCAGAATCGCCATTAGCGTAATGGCGACGGTGGCGTTTGCCGGAATGTGCATATTGAAGTCGAGGAAGGAATGAATCAGGATTGCCACCAGGCCGAGCGACGCCCCAAGGACAACAGCAAACTTGTTACTTTTACCCCCTCCGAGATCCGCGGAGTTGCCCCTGACGCTGGACCAGGTCTTCATCACTCCCCATCCCAGCAAAGCCACCGCCGAAAGCACCAGGGCAAGGCCGGCGACGCCCCAGTCTGTAAGCGTGTTTAGGTAATCGTTATGAACGCGGTCGGGCTGCTGCTGTTCCAGCTGGGGACGATAGACACGAAAGCGATAGTCATAGTGATTGGGACCGATGCCCCACCATGGGCTTTCCTGCCAAAGTCGATATGCGGGCTCCCAAAGATCGAACCGTGCGCTGTCATTCAGCCGATCGTGGGCGGTGATTTCCTGAACCCGCTTTTTAAGGAATCCGGCTTTTGGAATGAGCACCGCTCCACCAATCAGAAACAACACCAGCAACGCAGCTGCCGACAGGCGATAGCTCCGGTGGCGCAACAGGACCGCAAAGAGCGCGAGCATGGCAATCCCGGTGGCGAGCCAGCCGCCCCGCGACAACGACACCGCCAACCCGCCCAAAATCACAAGCGCCGCGTAGCCGACGAATACCTTGAGAACAGGTTTTGCCCGGCTGACCAGGACCGTGGCGAGCGCCAAGGGAAGCACCATTTCGAGAAACCCGGCGAGGTTGTTGGGAGAGATGTAGGTCCCGGTGCCGCGTTTTTTGTATGGCGTTGTGAACATCCACACCTGATCCGAACCCGTCGCAAACTGATAGATTGCGTAACCGGCGATGCCCATCCCAAGGAACACCAGGACGACCATGATCCACTGGATGTGTTCCTGACGATGCAGATTGGACAGGATCGCGAGGAACAGAAACGCGTAGAGAAGCACTTCGCCGCATTCCTTTCGTGCAGGGTATTCCAGCTCCGATGTGAAATACCGCACAACCGCGTAGACGGTGAATGCCAGGACGGCCCAACACACAGGAGGCCAGAGAATCTGTGGTTTCGGCTTCAGCCACACCCGCAAACCCCAGAGCAGCATGATTCCAAGGATCAGTCCCTGAATTACCAGAAAATCGGGCGTTCGAACCGCCCCTGTCGCCAACGGGCCATAAATGAGAACCGCGAGCAGGAGGTAAAGAATTCCCCGCTCGCACCATTGATCCAAGGTTTCACGATTCACAGGCCCAGATCTTCAGCACAACTGCTCGTCGCAGCGCAGTCCTTGCGTTGGGTTTCCGAACGTGCCCGGCGTTATCGCGCCCGGCAGGCGCGACGCCTGTGATACAGAGGTTCGGAGACCTGCGCTGCAACCCTTCAGTTCGACAGATATTCCCGGGGATCGGTGATCCGGCCAGCCAGGGCACTTGCCGCCACCGTTGCCGGGGAAGCAAGGAACACCTGCGATTCCTTGTCGCCCATGCGACCTGGGAAATTGCGGTTGGTGGCGCTGATGCATTTGATGCCGGATTTATTGATGCGTCCAAACGTGTCCACGGGGCCGCCGAGGCAGGCAGCGCAACCGGCGTTTTCGGTCATCTGAACTCCCGCGCTCACGAGCACATCCCAAATGGTCTGGTTGCCCCAATACGTTGTTTGGAGATCGCGAACGATCTCCGGAGTGGCGGGCACGCCGAACGTGTCGATCTTCACGTGCTTCCCTCGCAGCACCCGCGCGAACTCCACGAAGTCGCTTGTTTTCCCCCCAGTGCACGAACCGACGTAAGCGCGATCCAACAAAACCGCACTCATTTCCTTCGCCTTCTTCCGCTGTCCGGGATCGGGGTGGCAGGCAACGGTGGGCTCGAGCTTGTCCAGATTCACGACGAGTTCGTAAACAAACTTCTGGTCCGCGTCCGCTTCAACAGGTTCGTAGGCCTGCTTCGTTCCATTGAGGCGCGTGCGTGCGTCGACAAATTCCGCCGTGCGCGAATCGAACGGGAAAATGCCGTTCTTGCCGCCAGCTTCAATCGCCATGTTCGCGATCGTCATTCGGTCATCCATCGAAAGCGATGCCACGCCTGGCCCGTCAAATTGCATTGCACGATAAGTGGCGCCGTCGAAGCCGATTTCGCCAATGCAATGAAGGATGATGTCTTTGGCCATCACTCCGGGCTGCATCTTTCCTTCGAGGCGGAAATGCATTGTTTCAGGAACCTTGATCAGCAGCTTGCCCGTGCCCATCACGAATCCTGCATCCGTGTTGCCAATGCCCGTGGCAAACTGATTGAACGCGCCTGCCATGCAGGTATGCGAATCCGTTCCGAAAAGAATCTCTCCCGGGCGTGTGTGCCCCTTCTGCGGTAGCGCTGTGTGGCAAACGCCGGCGTAACGGGAGCCATACTGGCGATTCAACGCCCCCTTGGCGGGATCGAAGACCCAATGCCCATTCGGGTCGTCAATGACATCATAAAAATAAGTGATCCCCTGCTCCTTCACGAAGTCACGCAGAATGTCGACGTTGCGGTTCGATTTGGAATCAGCGGTGAAGATGTAATGGTCGGGAATAATAACGACGCGGTTGCGATCCCAGACTTTGGCGTCTTTGCCGAATTCGCGCTTGAACACCCCGATGGTGCCCGGGCCGCACACGTCATGCGTCATGAGCACATCCGCATTCACCCAAACATTGTCTCCCGCCTGCACTCGCTCTTTTCCAGCGGCGCGGGCGAGAATCTTCTCAGTCAAAGTCATAAGAGCACGCAAAGTATCCGACCACCCGCTGCACTTCAACTGGGAAGACTCAATTGGGATGCGACTGAATTCAACGGCCGCATTGCGGTAAGCAAGCGCAGCAACATCGCAGGCGTCTGCCAGGCCAGCAGCCGTTACTTCTCCAATGGCTTCATCGTCATCGGATCCCGCAGCGGCAATTCTGTCAATTTTCCGCCGGCAAGTTCAGCGAGCTTTACGGGGTGGTCGGGATGTCCCAAAAGAATTTCTTCCTGGTTCCCCACCGCAAGAATGACGAGTTGATCGAGCTCAAGGCGCCGCTGGGCGACACGTTTGACGTCCTCAGCCGTCACTGCCTGGATCTTCGGGCGCACTTTCTTCCAGTATTCCGGGTCTTTCGCGTAACGGCCCGTGAATTCGTCCAGCGCGAACTGGCTTGCGATCTGGCTTTTAGTCGCGAAGGTCCTCGGAAACCGCTCGATGAACCCGCGCTTCGCCACTTCCAATTCCTGTGCGCCGACCGCCTCATTCGCGATCCGCTTGAATTCCTCCAACACGATCGACGCAGCATAGGCAACCGTGCGCGACTTCGACTGAAACCCCGCCGTGACCGTGAGCGGATAATAAACCCCGCCAGGAATGCTCGAGAACGCGGAATACGCAAGTCCTTCATCAGAGCGAACCCGATTCATAATGCGCGAAGTGAATCCGCCTCCTCCAAGAACGTCGTTCATGATCGTAATGGTGAAATAATCCGGATCATCCCGCATGATCCCGGGAAGCATGATCGCAACACGCCCCTGGTTCACGTCAGGCTTGTTCACCACGTAAACGCCAGGTTTTGCAAAGCTCGTATTCGTTGGGATTGCGGGCGGGTTCTCGCCCTGGAAGGGCCAGTCCTTAAATAACGCTTCCAGCTTGGCCACCATCGCGTCCCGATCAAAATCGCCACTGGCAGCCACGACAAAGTTGGACGGATGAAACCAGCGGCGATGGAAATTCTCCAAGTCGGAACGCACGACGGATTCCACGGATGCAGCGGTGGAATATCGGTTCGCCCAGAAATCTTCGCCATAGGCGAGGAATGCCGCTTCACGCGATTCAATCGAACTGGAATCGTCGTTGCGCTGCTTCATTGCCTGGAGTGTCTGCTGCTTGCGCAGGGCGAGCTTGTCCTCCTGGAATCGGGGAGTCGTTAGCACCTCACGCAGGATCTGCAGGCCTTCATCCAAATCCTTGGAAAGCAGATTGAGGCTGACTGTTCCCTGTGAATCTCCGATCCCGGAGTTCAGGTTGGCAGCAAGGAATGCCAGCCGTTCCTCGAGCTCTTCCGCAGTGCGAGTCTGGGTGCCTCCGCGCGCGAGCAAATATCCAGTGACGCTGGCCAAACCTTCCTTACCTTCGGGCTCAAGATACGAACCCGTGCGCACGTAAACCTGGATCGTCGCAAGCGGCAGTTCCCGGTCGGGCACCACATACGCAACAGGTCCACTCCGCAACGGAACACGGTATTGGGCTGGCGAGGGCGGTTCGTAATCGAGAGGCGGGAATTCCAATTTTTCGGGACGGTCTGGAATCCCGGCCGACCTGGCGGCGATCGGCGAGGCAATGCCTTCAGCCGCCGCTGGGGGCCGGGCCGCGCCTGTGGCGGGCGTCTGCGTGCGGCTCTGGCAACCAGCCACTGCCGAGGCCAGGAGGATTGTGCTAAATACGGTTTTGAAGTTCATGCGACGAAAAACAGTGATTCTGCCGAGCTATTCAGATTTTTCTGCACTGGCCACAGCGCCGCTTCCGGCTTTGCGGGTGTAGATGGCAACGGCGCGGTTCTCTTTCGTGAAGTAGCGATCGGCCACCCGCTTGACATCCTCCGCTGTGACGGCCTGGATTTTCGGGCCCGCTTCATTGATTTCCTTCCAATCCCCGCTGCCTTCATTCCAAATCAAATGCATCAACACGGCCGAATTTGAAGTCAACCGCCGATACTCTGCCGCGGCGAAGTTGTTCTTTACCTTTTGAAGTTCTTCGGCCGGCACCTCTTCCTTTTTCAACCGCTCAATATTTTCGTAGATGCCTTTTTCCACCTCTTCCGGCGTGTGCCCCTCGCGCACCTCGCCGCCCGCATTGAAATAGCCTTCAAACTTCTGGGATCCCTGGGTGGCATATGCCTCGGTCGCGACACCTCTGCCCAAAACAAGATCCTTGTAAAGGCGGCCTGTGCGGGTCGAAAGCAGCTCCGAGAGGATGTCCAGCGCATACGAATCCTTGTGCCCGAACGGAACTGTGTGCCAGAGAATGTCGACCTGCGGATTCGTGTCGGCTTCGGCATACATTCGCTTCTCGGCAAGCTGCGGCACTTCCATCGTGACCACATCGGGCGGATTCCGGGTTCCACGCGGGATGCGCTCGAAATATTTGCGCGCGAAACGCTCCGCATCCGCCGACTTGAAGTCGCCCACCAGGATCAAGGTGATGTTCTGCGGCGAATAGTAGGTCGCATAGAATTCATCAGCCTGCGCCTTGGTGATGGCGGGAATATCCGACGGCCATCCAATCACCGGCCAGCCGTAGGGGGACGATTGCCAGAACAGCGCGCTGAACTGTTCCTGGAATTTTCCAAGCGGCGTGGAATCCGTTCGCATCCGCCGTTCCTCGAAGACCACGTCGCGTTCAGCATAAAACTCGCGGAACACAGGGTTCGCAAGGCGATCGGATTCCATCCACATCCAGAGTTCCAGCTTATTCGCGGGCACCGTTTCGAAGTAAGCGGTCATGTCCTCCGACGTAAACGCGTTCATCCCTGAAGCGCCCTGCCCGCGCAACAGCTGGTCAAACTCGTTCTTTACCAGGACTTTGCGTTGTTCCTCGATAAGGCGTGCAAATTCCTTTTCCAGTTCGCGGTAGCGTTCGGTCTTGTTCTCCGGCTTGAGGAGGTCCTCCACTTCGCCACGCCGGTACATGCCGCGCATCTTCGCTTCCTCCTGCCGCATTGCGTCACGCACGCGTTCCTGTTCGGCGATGATCTCGAGGTCACGTTTCAGGTCCTTGGTTCCAATCGTGTGCGTGCCCTTGAACATCATGTGCTCAAACAGATGCGCGATGCCGGTCATGCCCGGCTTCTCATTCACGCTGCCGACATGCGCGACCCAGCCGCCCGCGATCGTAGGCTCATCATGCCTCTCGACCATGAGCAGGTGCATGCCATTGGAGAGAGTGCGTTCGATGACAGGAACCTTCTGCGCAGGCAGCAGCGCAACGGTAAACAGCAACAAGGCGAGCGACAGAACAAAACGACTGGGATGTATTCTCATACCGGTTGATACGGTTTGATTGATTGCAAAAACAAAGGCTTGAGCCGGGTTTGGTTCCTGATGGCGGGAAGCTGCGCCAAAAAGGCCGGACGGTCAATCCCGCAGGAACGGGCCCGGCCAATCTCATACATCACGGGCTGGGTTGCACCCAAACGCCAAATTTCATTGGTGAATTCTTCCGCCCGGCCTATTGTGCCTCGACATTTGCATGAAGTGCCCTGCTGCTTTCAAATTCGCCCTCGGGCTTCTGATGACATTCGCGTGCTGCGCGGCATCCGCGCAGTTTCTTGATTCCTCCGCCGGGCTCGGCGCTGGATTGATGCGTCTGTTCGGTGACACCAAGGCGTTCACAGCCCAAGTGGACGTCCGGGTCTATGGCAGCGATCGCAAGGAGACGCTGCGGGCGCCGATGAATTTTGAATTGCTCGATGGCCGCATGCGCATGGACTTCGACATGTCGTCGATGCAGGGTTCTCTGATCCAGCCGGGGGTTACAAAGATCATGAACCAGGCGGGATTGAACCAGGTTGCGAGCATCATGCGGCTGGACAAGCGGCTGATCCACCTCGTGTTCAACCGCGCCCAAAGCTACATCAATCTCGAGATCCCCAGGCAGGAGGTGGAAGCGGCTGAAGCCAATGTGCAGGTCCAGCGGACGCCGCTTGGAAAGGAAACGATCGCCAATCGCTCCTGTTCAAAGAACAAGGTCGTTGTGAAGAATGCGAAGGGAGCGGCGTTGCTGGAAGCCACGACGTGGAACTCCGAGGAGATGCAGGGATTCCCGATCCAGATCATGGTGCAGACAAAGGAAGGCACCACCCTGCTCCGTTTTTCCCAGGTGAAGTTCACGCGCCCTGCTGCCAGCCGATTCGATCCGCCGCGCGGATTCACGAAATACGAGGACCAGGATGCGCTGTTGCTTGCGGCCATGCAGAAACGTGTTCCGCCTGTGACCTCTGTTGCGCCCGCCGCGGGAACCCAACCCGCGCCATCCAACCAGGCGAGCGCAGCGCCTCCCAAATCATCAACGTCAAAGCCACCCGCAACCGCCGCACGGCCAGCCCCCAAAGCCGTTCCGGCCGCCCCTCCGCGGAAAGCACCCCCAACGGCCGCGAGCCGCACCAATTCCGCCGCCCGCCCCACGCCGCAGCCTGCGGCTCCCGCGAAAAAGAAGCCGTGAGGCGGCACTTCGCGAACCGGGCAAATTCCCCGGCTTGGCCCGCCGGGCAACGCAGATAACTTGTCATATGCGCATTACGAACCTCAACCCGGACACCGACATTGGCGCCAGCAGCTGGCATCTCGAGATCGATGGACACGGGCTGCTCATGGATGCTGGCACCCATCCGAAACGCGAAGGCCGTGCCAGCCTGCCGCTCTATAACACCATCACTCAGCGTCCCGTGGATGCGATCGCGATCACACATTGCCATCACGATCATGTGGGTTCGCTCCCGGTTGCCGTCCGCCATTTTCCACGGGCGCATGTGTTGATGACTGAGTTGAGTTACTTCCTCGTCGAGCGGGTTCTGCACAACTCTGTAAACGTCATGACGCGGCAGCGTGACGAACTTGGCATTCGCGAATACCCGCTCTACAGCCACGACGAAGTCGATGACATCGCGCCACTCTTCCAAGGCTTCAAGATCAACCGCGAAATTGAATGGGCCGATTTCCAGAAGCTGCGTTCCGGGATGGAATCGCCCACGCTCGAGTTTTTCGATGCGGGGCATGCGCTCGGTTCGGCGGGGGTGCTGGTGCGAGGGCAGAAGCAGTCGATGTTCTACACGGGGGACGTTTGTTTTCACGATCAAACCATCCTCAAACGCGCCCGCTTCGAGGGCGTCAAGGCAGACGTCATGATCATGGAAACGACGCGAGGGAATCGAGCGGTCGAACCTGGATTCACACGGGCCGCCGAGATCGAACGGCTGAGCGTGTCCATTCGGCGCGTGCTCGACCAGCGCGGCTCCGTGCTCATTCCCAGCTTCGCGCTCGGACGCACGCAGGAAATCCTCGCGTTGCTGGCGCTCCTGATGCGCGAGGGAAGGCTCAAGCCGCAACCGATTTACATTGGCGGGCTTGGACGTGTCTTCACCGAGATCTACGATTTGGAATCCCACCGCACGAACCGCCAACTGCCCGACCTTCAACTGCACGAGGCATTGAACCTGATCGTTCTGGAGAAAGGCCAGGCCGAGGCGATGCGCCTGAACAGCCGCCTGTTCGTGCTCACCGCCGGGATGATGAGCGAGAAAACCGCGGCGCACGATCTTGCGCTGCGCATGATCGGCGACGAACGGATGGGCATTTTCCTTGTGGGTTACACAGATCCCGACACGCCAGGCGGACGATTGCGCCTCGCGAAACCCGGCGAACCGTTTCTGTTCAGTCCCAGCGGCGGCGAAGTTACCCGCCGCTGCCAGTTGGAGTCGTTCGATCTCACCGCGCATGCAAACCGCGACGAGCTGCTCGATTTCGTCGGTGAGGTCGATCCGCGCGTTGTGCTTTTGGGCCATGGCGACGCGGCTTCGCGGGCGTGGTTTGAAGAACAGATTCGATCGCGCTATCCGAAAATCCAGGTGGTCCAGCCGGAACCAGGAAAGGTCGTGGAGGTGTGAAGCTGCCAAGAAATTCCTTTGATCCGGACCGTGTTTGAAGGAAAACATTGAGCCGTGCAAATTCGTTTCCTTCTCGGACCTGCTGGCACAGGCAAGACATTCCGCTGCCTGGCAGAGATCCGCGAAGTCCTGCACCAGAATCCGGCCGGACCCGCCCTGATTCTCCTCGCGCCCAAGCAGGCCACGTTTCAACTGGAACGCCAGCTTCTCGCTGACCCGCATCTGCCGGGCTTCACGCGACTGCATATCCTGTCATTTGAACGGCTGGCCCGCTTTGTTTTTCAGCAACTCGATCAGCCGGAACCCGAGCTCCTCGCGGAGGAAGGACGCGTCATGGTGCTGCGCGCGTTATTGGAACAACACCGCGACCAGCTTCACGTGTTTCGTGCCACGGCGCGGCTTCCAGGCTTTGCGCGCCAGCTCAGCCAGTTGCTCCGCGAATTGCATCGATCGCATCTGAGCTCCGCGCGGCTGGACGAGCTCGCGTCTCGCCTTGCGGATCGCGAGCGGCTTCCCGCAAAGCTTCAGGATATCGCGATCATTTCACGCGCCTATTCAGAATGGCTGAAGGCTCACCAACTCGAAGATGCGGACACGCTGCTTGATCTTGCAACGGCCGCCCTGCGCAACGCTCAAGGCACGGCAAAAGCATTTCGATTGGAGGCGCTCTGGCTCGACGGCTTCGCGCAAATGACGCCACAGGAGCATGCGTTGCTCACCGCGCTGATCATGAGCAGCCAGCGCGCGACGCTCGCGTTCTGTCTGGATGCGGAGCCTTCGGAAACTCCGCCGTGGCATTCGCCGTGGGCGGAAGTCGCCCAGACGTTCCTGCGCTGTCGCGATGCCTTGCGCAGCCTTCCCCAGGCTCACGTCACGGTTGAAGTTCTGCGCAGGGATTCAAGCCGCAGCCGCTTCATTGGCGGCTCAGCGCTGGAACATATGGAAAAGCATTGCGGATTCGCCCGGCAGAACGCGTGCCCGCCGGATGGGGATCGCAGCATCCGAATCATTGCCTGCTCCCAACCGGAAGCGGAAGCGGAATGGATCGCCCGGCAGATCCGCCATCACGCCCGCGCAGGAGGCCGATACAGGGATGTCGCAGTGGTCCTGCGCAGCCTGGAAAGTCATAGCGACGTGTTCCGCACAGTATTTGCGCGATACGAAATTCCGTTCTTCCTCGATCGCCGCGAACCTGTTGCGCATCACCCGCTCGCCGAGCTGACGCGTCATGCGTTGCGCATCGCTGCGTACGGTTGGGAACACGACGATTGGTTTGCCGCGTTGAAAACGGGACTCGTCAGCCGCGATCAGGGCGGTATGGATTGGCTCGAGAATGAGGCCCTCGCGCGTGGATGGCATGGTGCGGCGTTCTGGTCGCAGCCGATTCAATTGGATGCCCCTGAGGGGATCGTTCAGCGTCTCGAACTTCTTCGTCAACACATCACGCCGCCATTCGTGCAGTTCATCGCGCATTTGAATTCAAGCGATCAGCGCATTTCAGGAATGCAGCTGGCATCCGCCCTTCAGTCGCTGTGGTCGGCACTGCGCGTGGACCGCCAACTGCAGGAGTGGAGCGATGCCGCCGAAGCCGGCGGACGGCTTCCCAATCCCGCCCTTCATAAAACCGTTTGGGACCAGATGCTCGCGTGGCTGGATAACATCCAACTTGCTTTCGGAGACGACGCGTTTCGCGCGACAGAGTGGTTGCCGATTGTGGAAGCCGGCCTTGGCAACCTGACGGTAGGCGCCGTTCCGCCCGCATTGGACCAGGTGCTCGTTGGCGCGGTCGACCGTTCCCGCAATCCCGAACTGCAAATGGTCTTCGTGCCGGGAATGAATGAAGGAATTTTTCCCGCGCCGCCGCCCGCGCCCAACCTTCTGAGCCACTCGGAAAGAGACACGCTCGCGGAGCACCACGCGTCGCTCGGCCCCGGGTTGCTGCACCAGCTTGGGCTGGAACGCTATTACGCTTACGTCGCCTGCACGCGCGCACGCGAACAACTTGTCATCACGTATGCCGAGCGGGACGGCCGTGGCCGCGAACTGAATCCGTCAGTGATTGTTACCGACCTTCAGCGCCAGCTTCCTTCAATTGCATTTGAATCGTTTGCAGGCGTCACGCAACTGCTCGACACCGTCGGCAACACTGAGGAACCGCCCCTGGAGCATTGGACGGAAGCGGTGGTGCACCTCCTGCGCAATCCATGGGCGGGCGCCACAGCCGGGCCTGGCGGCATCAACGCCGCAATGGACGCGGCGATCGCCAAATGGAATGCCTTGTCGCGCGCTGCCGCAGAGCATCAGCTCGCGCCTGACCTCGTCAGCCGCATTCATGGCGCTGAACTGCGGACCTCGGTGAGCGCCCTCGAAGATTTTGCGGCCTGTCCTTTTCGGTTCTTCGTCGGGCACGGATTGCGCGCTGGCGAACGGTTGGAATTCGAGATCGATGCCCGCGAGAAGGGAAGTTTCCAGCACGAGATCCTGCAGGAGTTTCATCACCGCGTGGCCCGCAGCGGCCGGCGATGGCGCGATGTCCCGCCTTCCGAGGCGCGCGCCATGGTCCGCGAAATTGGGGATCAACTGGTGGGCAGTTTCAAGGACGGCCTGTTCACCGCGGCTCAAACACGCCGCTTCACTGCGAGAATGTTGATCGAAGGACTCGAGCGCCTCGTGGAAACCCTCGTCACCTGGAACGCCCAGTATCAATTTGACCCTGCCATGGTCGAAGCGGGTTTCGGCCTGAAGGAATCGGAACTGCCCGGCTGGCGCATTGACCTCGATGACCAGCACGCCCTCATTCTCCGTGGCCGCATCGATCGCATCGACCTCTGTCCCATTCCCGAAACCGGCGCGACGCTCGCGGTCGTCATTGACTACAAATCGAGCCAGCGCGAACTCGATTCCGTGTTGCTCGATCACGGCCTGCAACTACAGTTGCTCGCTTACCTCGGAGCGCTGGAGCAATTCCGCAATTTGGATTCCCTGAACGCTCCGCGCCTGATCCCCGCGGGCGCTTTTTACGTGGCACTGAACGGCGGAATACAGTCCGCGAAAAATCGAAACGAGGAACGAGCCCAACGCGACCAGGCGCGGCAGGCGGCGTCGCAGCATCGCGGCCGCTTTGATGGCGGCTACCTGGCTCACTTTGATGCAAGCGGGCGGAATCGCGGCGAACAGTTTCGTTTCTCACGCAAACGAAATGGCGAATTCGCGCGCACGGCCAACGAAGCGCTCAGTTCGGCCGAGTTCCAGGCGCTCGTTCGCAAGGTCGAAGACTTCCTGCGCCGGCATGGCCAGGAAATTTATTCCGGCCACGCAGCCATCTCCCCGTTTCGGTACCGTGGCCAGATTGCCTGCACCTATTGCGATTACCAGCCAGTCTGCCGGTTCGATCCATGGACGCAGCCTTTTCGCGTCCTGCGCCCGGTCGCTTCATGAAGGACGTGCTCACCCCCAGCCAGCAACAGGCAATCGCTGCACGAGGCAACGTGCTCGTTGTCGCGGGGGCCGGCACTGGAAAAACCAGCACGCTGGTGCAGCGATGCATGAAGCTCCTGGCCGAGGGGGCCTCGCTGGAAAACATCCTGATGGTCACGTTCACGGAAGCCGCCGCCGTGGAAATGCGCGGCAGGATCCGCGACGCCATTCTCGCAAGGCTGGATGCATCCAGCGATGGGGGCAGCGAAACATTGCTTCATTTTCAAAGACAGATCGCCCTGCTCGACTCAGCGTGGATCTGCACCCTTCACAGTTTCTGTCTGCAACTGGTGCGCGAGCATTTTGACGAAATCGGAATCGATCCCGACGTTGCAATCCTGGACGAACAGCAGGCCCGCCCGTTGTCTCAGCAAATTCTTGATGCGCAGTTCGAGGCGCATTACGCGGGAAGCGACCCGGCGAGTCTGCAGGTGCAGCGGTTGGTGCGGATTCAGGGACGCGGATCAGACGAGAGAATACGAACGCTGGTCCTGAAGCTGCATCGCTATGCGTTATCGCTCGCACAGCCCGGGCTGTGGTTCGCACAACAACGCACAGCGTTTGAATCTTCACAACCTCTCCAATGGCGCGAATGGTTCAAGCAGGGTTTCATGGAATGGAGGCAATGGTGGCTGCCCGTGCTCAGCGACTTCAGCGCCACCCCTGCCGTTGCGATGGCGGTAAACTCGCTTGAGGAACTGCCCGTTCAGCCGCAACTGACCGAGGTCGGGTCCACCCTTCGCACGATCATTGCTGCCGACGAAAACGACGAGAACTGGCCGCTCGGCTCGAAGAAGGAAGTGCGCAGCCAACTGAAACAGTTCTTCACGGAAGCCGAGTTCCTTGCGTCGCTTTCTCCTGTCGATGGCACCGACGCCCTCGGCGAGGATTGGGAACTGGTGCGTCACGACATGCACACGCTGCTTGAGCTTGCTGAAGAATTTGGAGTGAAATTCAGCGAGGCGAAGCGCGACATGGGAGGGATCGACTTCGCCGACCTCGAACAGTTCGCATTGCGTATTTTGCGTGATGCCGATGGCCAGCCGAGCCCTGCCGCGCAGGAATGGCGCCGCCGCCTGAGCCATGTGTTCGTTGATGAGTATCAGGATATCAACGCGGCACAGGACTCGATCCTGAGCGCCCTCAGCCGCGAAGGCGCGGATGCGAATCGCTTTCTTGTAGGCGACGTGAAGCAGAGCATCTACCGCTTTCGGCTCGCAGATCCCTCCATCTTCCGGCGTTATGAGCGGCTCTGGTCTGCCGAGACGGGGTCATGGCGCATTTCACTCGCGGAGAATTTTCGAAGTCGCAAGGGCATCCTGCAATTCGTCAACGAATGGTGCAGCGCCCTGATGCGTGACGAGGTGGGCGGCGTCAGTTATGAGCCGCTCGTTTTTGGCGGCCCCGATGCGCGCGGTGTTCTTGCGTCGAGTGAATCCGGCCCGCGCGTTGAACTGCATCTGATCACGCGCAGCGACGGCAGCAATGGTGAATCCGCCGAAAGCCCTGAAGCCGGCGAGGTGGCGGACTTGCTGGGAACGGAGCGCGAGGCGCGCCTCGTCGGGTTGCGACTGCGGGCACTGCATCAGGCGCAGCACGCGGTCTGGGACAAGGTGCAGGGGCAGTTCCGAGCGGTGCGCTGGAGCGACATTGCGGTGCTGCTGCGTTCCCCAAGAAGCCGTGTGGAGGCATTTGCCAAGGAATTTGCGGCGCTTGGAATTCCGCTCGAGGCGGCCCGCGGCGGATTTCTCGAGAGCACGGAAGTCAGCGACGTCGTTGCGCTATTGAAGCTGCTTGATAATCCATTGCAGGACATTCCGCTGCTGGCAGTGCTGCACTCGCCGTTCGTTGGAATGTCGGTTTCGGAACTGGCAGAGATTCGCGCCGCGGAACAGCCGGAGAATCGTGCGAAGTATTTCTGGCAGGCGGCCCGCCATTTTCTCGAGTCGGCCGATCGCACCTGCACTGCCTGGCAGAAGCTGGACAGGTTCCTTCAGCAGTTGAGCGGCTGGCGCGAACTCATCCGCCAGAGCTCGCTCTCTCACTGTATTGAAACCGCGCTCGCCGACACGCATTACGAACTTCTGTTGCGAGCGGCGCCGCGCGGGGAACAACAGGCCGCGAACGTCCGCCGCCTTCTGGACCTGGCTCGCGAGTATGATCCCTTCCAGCGGCAGGGCCTCTTTCGGTTTCTTCGTTTTTTGGCGGCGCAGGAGGACGATCCCATGGAACTCGAGCCCGGCGCGGTTTCGCTCGATGCCGTCCAGTTGACGAGCATTCATCGCAGCAAGGGTCTTGAGTTTCCAGTCGTCGTGCTCGCGTGCATGGGTTCGCGCTTCAACGAACGCGACCTGAACGAAAGCATCATTCTCGACGACCGCTACGGCGTGTGCGCGAAGGTTGCGCCGCCCGACAGTGACCAGCGATATCCAAGCCTTCCGCAATGGCTCGCCCGCAGGCGGCAGCGGGTTGAATTGCTTGGCGAGGAATTGCGCCTGCTCTACGTAGCACTGACCCGCGCGCGGGACACCATTTTGCTGGTCGGTTCGGAATCGCGCAAGGGGAACGGCCGCTGGGAGTCGGAAGAGCTTTCAGCCTTGTCGGACCAGGAGATCGTGTGCGCGCGCAGCTGCCTGGACTGGCTGCGGCTCTGGCTGCCGCACGTCACGCGGGATGGCGATTGGACCGATGAACATGCGGGCCGCAACGCGCTGCTGACGTGGTCACTTTACGATGAGTGCGATCCACGCTTTGTTCTCGCGCCCCCCGATTCAGCCAAGCCGCCGGATGCGCAATCGGAACAGGTTTTCCACGGGTTGGATCCGCGGGTGCATGAACGTCTCACCTGGAATTACCCGCACGCGGCGGCGGCATCGCAACTCGCGAAGAACAGCGTCACGGAATTGCGTCGCGGGGCTGCCGATGACGACTCCGCGGCGGTGCCGTATGCACGACCGCGATCCTTTCAATTCCCCGCACAAAAAGCACGGCGCCTCAGCGCGACTGACACTGGAAACGCCCACCACCTTTTTCTCCAGCGCGTTTCGCTGGCCGCCGGGGCCGCGGAAAAAAATTTGCGAAACGAGGCGAAACGCCTGAAGGACAGCGGATGGCTTACGGCGGAACAAGCCGCGGCACTTGATTTCTCTGGCCTGGCTGCGTTCTGGCAATCTGGCTACGGACGCGAAATCGCGATGCATTCGGCAGAGGTGCACCGTGAGCTTGCCTTCACCGCGCGCCTCAACCCCACGGATCTCGCATCGCTGGGATTGGCAGCGGGAAGCGCGCTTGACCCGCAGGAGTTCATCGTTGTCCAGGGAGTAGCCGACCTTGTCGTGATCCGTCCGAACGAACTGTGGATTGTGGATTTCAAAACGGATGCGGTGACGGAACTTGAGATTCCGGCGAAGTTGCGGGCTTATCAACCACAGCTGCGCCTCTACGGGCTGGCCTTGTCGCGCATTTACGCGCGGCCGGTGACGCGTTGTGCACTATATTTCCTGGCCACACGGGACCTGGTGAACGTGCCGCTGCCGCCTGTATCCGTCTGAGAAAACCTTCGCCTTGGCGGGGGAGTTGTTCTAAACAAGTCCGCATGCCTCCCGTTCGCGATCTGATCCGTGGTGTGAAGCGCCGTCTGAAAGCGTTTCGAACGGCAGGGCGTCCCGACCTCGACCAACTCCTGAATGGTTATCGCCACACGGCCATGCTTTACGTTGCGGCGAAGCTTCGCCTGCCTGACCGTCTCTCTGATCTTCCAAGAAGCAGCGCAGAGCTCGCCGCGCAACTTCCAGCCCATGAACCATCGCTAAATCGCTTGCTGCGCGGATTGGTGGCGCTCGGGATCTGTGCCCAGGATTCCGCGGGAAAATTTCATCTCACAGCAATTGGAAAACGGTTGCAGAGCACTTATGGCGGATCCCATTTCCGGCTCGCGTTGCTCAATGGCGAAGAATACGCGCCCGCATGGAATCACCTGCTCCACAGTGTCCGCACGGGCGAGGCCGCGTTTGATCACGCATTCGGCCAAAGTCCGTGGGAACATCGGCGTGCAAATCCCGAGTTGAATGAGTCGTTCAACCAATGGCTGGAACACGGCGCAACAGCCGCAGGCCGAGCGCTGGTCAAGGCCCTCGACTTCTCCAGATACCCCACGGTGGCGGACGTCGGGGGCGGCAACGGGTGGCTCCTCGCCGAAGTTCTGAGAGCGCATTCCACTGTGCGCGCGATGCTGGTGGACCAGCCGCACGTCATCGAAGCGGCGCAGCCGGCGTTGACACAGGCTGGACTCGCGGGACGCATCCAGTTTCACGCCGTTGACTTTTTCGAAGCGATTCCAGCAGGCGCTGATCTCTACATCCTGAAAAGCATTTTGCATGACTGGAACGATCTTCAATGCCTGACGATATTGAAGCGTTGTCATGCCGCCATGCGTGCAGGCCAGCCGCTGCTCGTCATTGAACGGCTCCTTCCGCGCGACGCGACGGAAAACAGTCCTGTCATTCTTGGCGATCTCCACATGCTCGCTGTGACGGGCGGGCAGGAACGCACGCTTCAAGCGTATGAATCTCTTCTCGTGAGCGCGGGGTTTCGGATGGAAAACGTGACGCACCTTCGAACCGGCCACGCCCTGGTCAAAGTCACCCGCGCTCCATGAACCCTGCAACCGTTCCAGCCTATTGGGATCTCATGGCTCTGCAATTCCGGCATCAACAGCCGCCGTTGCGCCCCTGCGCTGAGGACGTTCGCATCCATGAGGAAACCCTGAGATCGTGGATCCGGCATCATCCCAACCGCCGCATGAATGCCCTGCTGCTCGGAGTCACGCCCGAGCTGGCGGACATGAATTGGCCCGACAGCAGCCAGCTCCTGGCGATGGAAAGGTCACAACGCATGATTGAGCACGTCTGGCCTGGCGACATCGAGGGACACCGCCGCGTGATCTGCGACAACTGGTTTTCAGCTGAGCTGCCAGAGCAATCCTTTGACGTTGTGATTGGGGACGGCGTGCTGACCGGCCTTTCCTATCCACTGCGGTACCGCGAGATTGCACACAGGGTCTCGCGCTGGCTAAGGCCTGACGGCCTGCTGCTGCTCCGCGCATTCATCCGCCCTTCGGTTCCTGAAACGCTCGAACGCATCGCGGCCGATCTCGTGGCGAATCGAATTCCGCGGTTTGATATCCTGAAGTGGCGGCTTGCAATGTCGCAGCAGGAAACGGCTGAGCGCGGGGTCGAATTGAACGCGATCCACTCAGCCTGGCTGCAACTCGCGGAGCGATTCGAAACGGCAATCAAAGCGGCACGCTGGCCGCAACCCACGATCGAGACCATCGAGCTTTATGCGGGCCGCGCAGAGCGTTACTCGTTTCCGTCACTCGCCGAACTGGATAACGCGTTCGCGGATGCATTCACACCCGTGTCGATGACATTGCCGCGATACGCATTTGGGGAGCAGTGTCCCATTCGCGTTTATGCGCCGCGCCACTGGGGGTCTAGAAGAAGGAATTGATTCCTGGCGCTAGCTTGCTGGCGCTGGCCCGCAACCGCGCCGGGGGCTGAATCAAGCCAGGAGTGCGATTCACATCAAACAGCACCACGCGGCCATCACGCATTACAAAATCCATTTTTCCGTAATCGATTCCAAGCTCCCGCCGCAGGGCCACGATTTCGTCGGGAACGGGAATCTCTTCGCGTGTCACGACGCTTTTCATTTTCACAATGGGTTCGCGCGACCCGAGTCGCGCACAATACCCGCAGTCGCCAAGGAACTGGTAAATGCGCAGGTAATAAAAGCCGTTCTCGACCTCAGGCAGAAACTTTTCAACCACCAAAGCCGGGTTCCCAAACACCGCGGCCGGAACATCACAGCGCGATTTGAAGATGCGGTATTCAGTCGTCGGCAAGGTCTTTAACCCTGACCAATCAGGTTCGGTGCCTGACGGTTTTCCGAAGAGCGATTGCCACCAACGCCTCCGGGTCGGGCGCACTGACGTTCCACAAAGCCGCGCTTCCGGCATCCCGCCATAGTTCAGGTTCGTCTTCACAATGACGGGACCCTCATAGGCATCCTTCGAATCAATAAGATTCCGACTGATCACCCGCTTGGAAATATCGGAAAGGTTCCGGTTAGCCACCCGGGGGAAGCGCTCCATTGCCTTCGCGTATTCGTGCGGCAGGACTGTGAGATCAATATGCGGGATCAGCAGGTCCGCATCAGCCTTCCCGTCCGGCCCTTTCAAGACCCGGATTTCGATCCCTTCACTTCGCCAGACGTCGCACAGTGCCCAGATGAAGTAGCGCTGCCTGCGCGGATAGGAATCCGTCTCGTGCAGGAGAATGGCGATCGCGCGCTTTTGTGCCATGCGACAATCAGGTTTTGCCCAGTGTGAAGTCGATCAGCATCTTCCTGACTCCCGCTCCGGAGACGGCAAGTTCAAAAGCCTCCTGGACCGCGGCAAGGCTGAATCGATGCGAGATGAGTGGAGAGAGATCGATCGCGCCGCTCGCAATCAGTTGCAGCGCCATTTCAAAATCCGCGCGCGTGTATGCGCGGATGCCTGTGAGGGAAAGCTCGCGAAAGAACACCTGGAAAAGGTCGACCGCCGTTTGCTGCGATTGTATTCCAACGACGATGAGCCGGCCGTGAACGGCTGCAAGGCGCGTCATGATCAAGGCGGCATCCGCGGATCCCGACGCTTCGATCACAACGTCAGCTCCCGCCCCGCCCGCCCAATGGTTGACCCGTTCCACGACGTTTCCGGTGGGATCGCAGGTGTCCAGTCCGAGCGTCGTGGCGAATTCCCGCCGTGCACGATTGGTTTCTAGCAACACAACTCGCCCGCCTGCTCGCTGCGCAAGCAAGCCGATCAGACTCCCAATGGTTCCCGCACCCAACACCACCACGGATTCTTTCACAGAAATTTGTGCAACACGTGTGGCATGAACGGCAACCGCGAGCGGCTCAACCATTGCGGCGTGATCGTCTGAAATTGAATCAGGAACGCGATGCAGCCGGCCGCCTGGAACGGCCCAGAACTCCTGCAGCGCTCCATTCGCATCGATGCCAAGAAACCGCAGGTTTTCGCACACATGCGTCAACCCGCGTTTGCATGCATCACAGGTGTGGCAGGAAAGGGTTGGCTCCACCACCACGCGATCGCCCGGGCCGAAGCGTCCATCGGCAGCGGGAATGGCAATGATACCCACCATTTCATGACCCAGGATGCGTCCCGGTTTTGCGCGATGCGGCATGCCGCCGCGAAAGATCAGGAGGTCGGTGCCGCAGATGCCGACGCGCCGCAGTTGCAACAAGGCCTGACCAGGCGCAATCGCGGGAACGTGTGTGTCAATGACTTCGAACCTGCCCGTTCCCCGGAAGATGGCGGCCTTCACGGGATCGCGCGATCAGAGAAGGTTGGATTGGCCGCGCTCTGCCGCTTCGACGGGAGCCGCGGGTTCCACCGCGCCGGCATCGGGCGTGGCCGTGTCTTCCATCGCCGGGTTGGCAGCGGATTCCAATTGAACCACTGCGGGCCTGATCATGCGGCCCTGGAAAGTGTATCCGGCAGCCACTGTGCTCGCGATCTTTGATCCCTCAGGGACAGGAGCGTTGCTGTCGAGCACTTGATGCTTCTGCCCGTCGAACAACTCCAAAGGCGCCGCCGAGAAAGGAACCAGTCCGATGCGCCGCGCTGCGTCCACGCAAGCCGCCTGGAAACGGTTGATCTGTTCGGTCACACCGGGCTGCCGCGCACGTTGTGCCGCCTGATGCAGGGCGAAGATATGATCCAGCATCCGCACGATCACCTGGAGCGACTCGACCTCGCCACGCCGCAACTTGTCGATCTCAAGCCGCAACGTTGCCTTCTCGCCGTCGTTTGTCTTCTCGATGAATTGGTTGAACGCCTTCACTTCGGCGGCCATTCCGTCGGCGATACCCTTTGCGGCCGCCGCGGTCTTGTCAGCCGCGTCGCGAATCGAAAGCCATTGTCCAGTGGCATCGCTAATCTGGCCTGAGAGCTTTTCCAGGTTCTCCAATTGAGAAGCGGTTGAAATGAGTTTTTCCGTCTCAGCGAACTTTAGTTCCGCCTGATAGTCCTTGAGAAAGGGCGTGATGCTGATCCAGGCGCCGATTGCGACGCACGCAACGTACGCAAACACTTCAATCCCGCCGGTCGGGTGGGCACTGCGGCTGTGGATGAACCAGGCGAGCGCGATCAAAAGGGCATCAGCGAGGAAGAACGGCCATTTGGAAATCTTCGGGGCAGTGACTGCAGTCATTGCGGCATGGTGTAACGGAACGGCCTTGGCACTTCAAGTTTTCCTCGACTCGCCCCGCCTGAGCCTCGCAAGTTTCGGCCATGCGGACCTGCGTCATCTTCAATCCCACCGCCCGCGGCGACAAGGCGCGGCATTTCCGGCGGCACCTGGATGAAATCGGAGCGGACGCAACGCTGATGCAAACCACCGGTCCAGGTGCGGCGCGAACTCTCGCGCAGGAAGCTGTCGCGGCGGGATTCGAAGTCGTGGTGGCAGCGGGCGGCGACGGCACCGTCAACGAGGTGCTCAATGGGATTGGCGATGTGCCGGACGGATTTGCCCGTGCTGCGCTGGGCGTTCTTCCGCTGGGAACGGTAAATGTATTTGCGCGTGAGCTGAAGATCCCGCGCGGGCTCACCCAGGCGTGGCAGACGATCCAGGGACAGCGCCGCCTCTGCATTGATTTGCCCTGTGCGGAGTTCACGTCCGGATCGCGGCGCGTCACGCGCCATTTCGCACAACTCGCCGGCGCAGGTCTCGACGCCCGCGCCATCGAACTCGTGCACTGGCCCTTGAAGAAAAAAATCGGGCCGCTCGCATATGTCGTCGCGGGCATTCATGCACTGCGCCAGCGCCAGGCCAGTCTCGTTTGGAATGATGGAAAGAGGTCCATCTCCGGCGAATTAATCCTGGTGGGAAATGGACGGCTCTATGGGGGTGGGTTCGCGTTGTTTCCCGAGGCAGACCTCGGAGACGCATTGTTGGAGGTCTCGATTTTTCCGAAGGTGAATTGGATGGTCCTTGCCCGATGCGGCCCCTCACTCCTGTTAAAGCGCCGCGTTCCCCCGGGAGTTATCATCAACGTCCGGGAATCGTCTTTCTCAATCGAGTGCACTGGCAAGGCAGCGGTCGAACTGGATGGCGAATTGGCGGGGCACCTGCCGGCAAAATTCAGTATTGCGCGGCGCCGGCTGCAGGTGGTGGTGCCTGAATGGGTGCTGCACCCTATTTCAGTTCGCACCCTGCTGGACAAAGTTTAACCGCAATCTCGGGTTCCAAGTTATGGCACATCAATCTTCTTCCGCTCGCGCGCCGCAGCCGGCCCGCCACGCGCCCTGGCACACGCAACTGTTCCTCTTTGCGAAGAATTTTGCCAAGCACCCAACGAATATTGGGTGGATGTTCCCAAGTTCACGCTTTGTCGTGGGGCAGGTGTTGAAACAAATCGATTGGGAAACCGCTCGCGTTATCGTGGAGTACGGCCCGGGTGTGGGAACGTTCACCAATGACATTCTGCAGCGAATGCATCCCGACGCCAGATTGGTCGCCTTTGAGACCAACGACGAGTTTTGCAGTTATCTGCGCGGCGCAATCAACGACCCGCGTTTCATCCTGCTCCACGAATCGGCAACCGAAGTCGCCACTGCTCTGGACCGCCTGGGCCTGCCGCTTGCCGACTACGTGATTTCCGGCATCCCGTTCAAAACCATCCCGGAGAAGCTCCGCGGCGAAATCGTTCGCAAGACACATGCGGCTCTGCGTCCGGAAGGGCGCTTTCTTGTTTATCAGCTTTCCGGGGCGGTTCGTCCGTATCTTGAAAGCGTCTTCGGACAGGTTCGGCAGGATTTCGAATTGCTGAGCATCCCGCCGGGGCGCTTGTTTTACTGCGCCCGCTAACCGCGACAAACGCTCGCTGGCGCGGTCCCCTCGAAGGCGAATTCCGGGGAGAAATCAAGAAATTCCGGATTGCGCATTGAAATTCTCTGCGTCCTTTGGTTCATTAGATCGCAGCCAGATATGATCTCCTCGGCTCCTATCGCATCGCGACGCTCGCTTTCCGCCGAACAAAGCGCGTTGCTGACCCTGCTTGCGGACGAGGATTCGGCAGTTTACGGCTTGGTGCGTCAGAAGATTATTTCCGGAGGAGAGGCAGCGCGAGCATGGCTGCAGCCGTATTCCCTCAGCAACGATGCGGTCCTGCGGCGCCATGTCCTCGAGATCCTCGCCTACTTCGAACGTCAGCAGGCCGATACGGAGTTCCTCTCGTTTTGTTTGAAGTCTGGGGAGGATTTCGAGCTTGAGACCGCGGCGTGGCTCCTTGCGCGGAGCACGTTTCCCACGATCAACCGTGAAGGATACGCGGCGTTGCTGGATGAGTTCGCACACGAAGCCGCGGAACGCATGGCACTGGAAACCAGCGTCGAAGAGAAACTCAGCGCGTTCAATAACTATCTTTTCTCAGAACTCGGCTTCGTCGGCAACGTGGCGAACTACTACGACCCGGACAACAGTTACCTGAATCGCGTGCTCGATCGGCGCACGGGGAATCCCATCACGCTGACGCTTTTGTACATCCTCGTGGCCCGCCGGTCGGGAATGCCAGTCACCGGAATCGGCCTCCCGGGCCATTTTATTTGCCGCTACCAAAGCAGCTCGGACGAGCTTTACATCGATCCGTTCAATCGAGGCCAGCTTCTGAGCAAGGCTGATTGCGTGAAATATTTGCAGCGGGGGAATTACAGCCTCACCGACGATTTCCTGGCTCCCGCCAGCCCGCGCCGGATGCTGCTCCGCATCTGCAGCAATCTGCATCAGATCTACACGGAAGTGGGTCGCGGCGGCGAAGTCACGCGGTTCCAGCGTTATCTCGTGGCGCTCGCGCGGTGACGCTTCTCAGTCGGGAAGCGTGCGCCATTGCCACCGCGCAATGAAGGGGTCGACCCTCACCAGGAGAAAATAAGCCCATCGCTGCTTGATTCGACGCCAGAGCGTGCGTGTTTTTCGCCACTCCTCGAGCGTGATTGCCTGGCTGTGATTCAGGTTATTCGCAAACGCAGCCCGCGCCTGTTCAGAAATTTCCGGCGAATCAAAACGGATCATCAGTTCATAATTGATCTGCAAACTGCGCTGGTCGAGATTCGCCGACCCAATGTAAACCACGTCGTCGACAATGATCAGCTTGGCATGCAGGATCTGCGGCTGGTATTCAAAGATTTCCACACCAGCGTTGAGGAATCGGCGATACAGCGACCGGCCGGCGAGCTGTGACACCACAACATCCGACTTCCCCGCGAGGATCAACTGCACGCGCCCGCCTCGACGGACAACACGAGCCAGCGCGCGCCGCAAAGCCCAGGTGGGGAGAAAATAGGCCGCGATGATTTTAACGTCGCGCGCCTGGGCGATGTCCTTCGTGAGCGCGCGTTTGATTGGACTTCGGCCGCGGCCAGGCCCGCTGAGGAGGATCTGCTCAGCCCGCCCGGGCACCGCCCGTTTTGCGTTGAACCGCCGCAGCCGCATGAAGGGTTTGTGCCGAAACGCTGCGCGGTCGAACATCTCATCGAATGACGCGGCGAGACGCACCGCAAGCGGCCCTTTCATTTTCAGGCCGAGGTCGCACCAGCCGCAACGAACTCCATCGCCCTCGTACTTTGTGGATATGTTGAACCCACCCACATAAGCCGTGTGATCGTCGCACACCAGAAGTTTGCGATGGTTGCGAATCGACATACGCCGGAGCACGACCGGATTGAACACGCGCACTTCGCCTCCACAAGCCTGGAGCGGCGCCCAGAACTCGGCAGGCACTGCAAGGGAACCCAACCCGTCCACCAGGACCTTCACCGACACGCCGCGCTCGCAGGCGCGCGCCAAGGCGTCGCGGAACCGCTGTCCAAGTGCATCGGCGGCGTAAATGTAGGTCTCAAGCCGCACCGAAGTGCGCGCTGCATCGATCGCCTCGAGCATGCTGGGAAAAACTTCATCACCGGTGCAAAGCCAGTTGCATGTGGTGTCTTCCTGAACGGCTGACATCGACGGGAGACTAGGAGGAACAGGGTTGGAATTCAATGGGTCCTTCGCCGGGTGCCCTTGCCTACCCGGTGAAACAGCCCATGGCTCTCAAACCGCCTGAAATCGAGGATGAATGATGAAGTTGATCGCCACGGGCACGATTGATTACGTCGTTGTCGGGCATCGCGGCATTGGCGCCATATACCGCCTGACGAATGGAATGGTTTATCGCCAGTGTCACCGCGCCGCACAGCGAATGGAACCGGGCAGCCCCGTGCGAATCTGGTCGCGCGGCGCTCAACTTCTGATCCAGTTCGAGGAGCAAGGCGGTTTGATCAGCGTTGAACAGGTTGTTTGCGCCCCTTCCCGATTGATGGCCTGACCTCCTCGCGCTGCGCGCTCCTGCAGGCAAAGCGAAATTATTTCCAACCTTTTCCAAGTTAAGGCATCTATACCTTTGTGCGCACCCTTCTGAGTCTCATTACGTTTGTCCTTTGCCTGGTCGCGAGTCATACGCAGGCGGCCCATACCCAGGCCCGTCTGCTTCTCTCGGCGACCTCTGCAAAACCTGGAGACACTGTGACCGCTGGGATTCACCTGCAGATGGATCCGCACTGGCACACGTATTGGAAGAATCCCGGGGCGTCAGGCATTGCCACTGAAATCAAATGGTCGCTGCCTGCCGGAATTACGGCAGGCGAAATCGAATGGCCTGCACCACAGAAACTGCCGCCCGACGACCTCCTTACCTATATTTACGAAGGTGAAGTTGTTCTGGTCGTTTCGTTGCAGTTGTCCCCCGACCTGCCGGCAGGCGAGCATTCCATCCAGGCAAATGTTTCCTGGCTGGAGTGCAAGGAACAATGCATCCCCGGCAGCGCCCAGGTCTCGGGCTCCTTGAAGATTGGTGAGGCTGCCATCGCCTCTGCGGACAGCACTGTTTTGAAAGCGTGGCGGCAGCGAGTTCCGTCGAACTTCGCGGGAACCGTCGCAGCCCATTGGGAAGAGGCGGTTTCCGAGAAGATCCGGCCTGTCGTGCTGGAATGGAGTGCGACGGGCACCGGACCTGCGGATTTCTTTCCATTCGCGTTTGAAGACTTCGAGGTCCAGGGCTCCGTGGAAAATCTAAAGGCGCCCTCGGGCAAGATTCGCATTCGCAAGCTGGTGAAGCGATTTGAAGGCGAATGGCCGCAACAGATTGCCGGACTTGTCGTCGAGGGCGCGGGTGGATCTCAGAAAGCCTGGCGTGCGTCCATTTCGATAAGCGACGCCGCACCCGCAGACGCGTCCGCCACATCAGCGACGCCGGGCCTGTGGCAAATGTTGCTGTATGCCTTCCTGGGCGGAATGATCCTCAACATCATGCCCTGTGTGCTGCCCGTCATCGCGCTGAAGATCCTCGGGTTCGTGAGCGAGTCGCAAAGCCACCCGGGCCATGTGCGGAAACTGGGATTGATTTACGGACTCGGTGTTCTTTGTTCCTTCCTCGTACTCGCCGCAATCGTGATCGGCTTCAATGCGGCTGGCAAACAAGCGGGTTGGGGCATGCAGTTTGGCAGCGGTCCCTTCGTCGTCGGGCTCACGATCCTCGTCACTCTGGTCGCCCTGAGCTTGTTCGGTGTTTTCGAAATCAATCTCGGATCGCGTGTCATGGGCAGCGCGGGAACGCTGGCGTCGAAGCAAGGATCCGCGGGCGCCTTCTTCAATGGCGTGCTCGCAACGATCCTTGCGACCCCGTGCACGGCCCCGTTTCTCGGCCTCGCGCTGGGATTCGCGTTCGCGCAACCTCCCGCCATCATCGTGCTGATGTTCCTCACGATCGGAGCCGGGCTGGCATTTCCTTATGTGTTGCTGGCGTTTCAACCGGGATGGTTGCGATTTCTTCCGCGACCCGGCGCCTGGATGGAACGATTCAAAATAGGCATGGGATTTCCAACGCTCGCGACTGCGGTGTGGCTGTTCAGCCTTACTCAAGCGCACTATGGAAACGGGGTTTTATGGATCGCCATGTTCCTGGTGATCGTTTCGATGGCGGCGTGGATATATGGGGAATTTGTGCAACGCGGACGACAGCATCGTGGCCTCGCGGCCGGGGTTGCATTGGGCGTGCTGGCGCTGGGTTATGCATTCACCCTTGAATCGCAACTTCAATGGCGCCAACCCGCCGCCGCGGGCAATCGCACGATCGAGCAAAAAAGTGGGGGGCTCGCGTGGGAACCCTGGAGCCCTGAGGCCGTCGCCGAAGCCCAGGCTGCAGGGCGTCCGGTACTCGTGGATTTCACGGCTGATTGGTGCCTCACGTGCCAGGCCAACAAGAAGTTTGCCATCGAGGTTCCGTCGGTTGAGGCGAAGTTGCGTGAGATCAATGGCCTGGCGTTGATGGGCGATTACACTTTGTTTCCGCCTGCCATTCGCGAGGAATTGCGGCGATACAACCGCGCGGGAGTTCCACTCGTCCTGGTTTATCCCGGGACCTCGGGCGCACAACCGGAAGTCTTGCCTGAGGCCCTCACACCCGGACGCGTTTTGAAGGCGCTGGAATCGGCTCACGCAAAGAAATCCTGAAACCTCCCGAATGTGCGTGCGTCTTATCGCTTGCTTAACCCAAGTTAACCGAAAGGAAATATGAGACGCGCTATTGCATTGCTGGCATTTGTCGGACTTTCAACCGCAGCCTTCGCGGGCGCCGAAATCGGCAAACCCGCTCCCGAGTTTGAGGCCAAGGATATCAACGGCAAAACTCACAAGCTTAGTGATTACAAGGGAAAGATTGTCGTGCTTGAATCGTACAATCTGGATTGTCCCTTCTGCGCCAATCATTTCAAGACAGGCGCCATGCAGGAACTGCAGAAAGACGTGACTTCGAAGGGCGGCGTCTGGCTGGTCGTGAATTCTGTTAATCCGAAAAACGGCAGTTATCGCGCCCCTGAAAAAGCGCGCGCCGAATGGGAAAAGCAAAAGATGAACGCGACCGCATGGCTGGATGACAGTTCAGGCACGATCGGGAAAGCGTATAACATGCAGACCACGCCGCACATGTATGTGATCGACGCGTCTGGAACGCTTGTCTATAACGGCGCCATCGACGATAAGCGTGCTACCAACCACGACCCGCGCGCTGCCAAGAATTACGTCAAGGAAGTTTTTGGCAAGCTGCAGGCCGGCGAGAAGGTCGAACCATTCGAAACCAAACCTTACGGCTGCAATGTGAAGTATTGATTGCGGAAAAAAAGATCGAGTCCCCCACGGCGGCGCCTTCAAGGCGCCGCTTGTTTTTTGCGAGATAATCGTTGCTCAATGCGAGTGGGGTCCGCCACCGCAGCAACGTCCGCAACCACCCCCTCCGCCCTTGCGCGGGGCAGGCGATGCGGCCTGGGAACCGCCGGCACTCGACGCAAAGATTGAAAATTTCTTCGCCAGCCTGGTTGAACCGCAGTGAGGGCAGGCGGTGCCTTCCCAATCGTTGGAGCGAACAAGGATTTCGCTGTCCCGATCGCATTTCTCACAATGGAATTCGTAAATCGGCATGAGTGAAAAATAACCGGACCGGCGCTGAAGCTCAAGTGGGCCCCGTTCGCATCCCGCACATCCGAGTAGCAAGGCGCCCTATTCAGCCCGGGAAGGCGGTACCGTATGTTCCCCGCACAACCACTCGTGAAATCCCGGGAATGCCTGGAGCAGGCTCCCAAAACATCGGAGAATCGCCATGCGAAAGAGACTTGTTAGCCCGCTTCTCAGCGTCGTCATCGGATCTGTGCTCACTGCCGGCTGTATCAACTCGCATCGCGACCCGGACCGCGTTGTTATCGTTCCTGGCCAACGAATCGTAGTCACCGAAGAACCACCGCCCACGCGAATGGAAGTGATGAGCACAGCGCCGGGATCAGAGCACGTGTGGATCGCAGGTCATTGGATGCGCGCAAACCAGCGTTGGGTATGGGTGCCAGGACATTGGGAAATGCGCCCGAAGGTGGGTGCAACCTGGACTCCGGGACGCTGGGACAAAGATCCTGACGGCAAAGGCTGGGTCTGGGTGCCCGGCCATTGGGATTGAATCTCAGAAGAAATGATAGGGCTGTCTGCTGCTGCCGGCCCGGTAACCAACTTTCAGGTCCTGCAATTTGCGCCAGGACACATGCGAATCGAGAAACAAGCTGTTCACGCCCGCGGGAGTGCTGCCATCCCGATGAGGCGGGCGGTAAGCCCCGCCGTATTGAGGCGGTACGTTCTCGCTGGGAACAACGAAGTTGTAGGGGCGCGTGTTGTTCAACGATAGCAGATCGTCACTTAAAATGACCGTGTCGCTCGGCCGATTTGTTTCCGTCGTGGCCCCGATAAAACGGAACCCGTTTTCTCCTGTGCGCTGATCGGCTGCATAACGTTTGGTATAAAGGCTCATTCCAATGATGCGACGATCCGGCGTGAAATCCCACCAACTCCAGCTTTGGCCGGGAAGAGGCTTAAATGCGTCGATTTCGTTCACGCTGTTCATCAAGCCCGCGCAGTAGAAAAGCTGACGCGTCGAGCCGTTTGCCAGGAACAGATCGATATAGCGTCTCGTGACGTCATGTGCCCAGTCGCCAAACCCCGGGGGGCGGGCATCAGCTGTCGCCGTCGGTTCCTGTGGCAGCTTGTCGCGGCTTTCCGAAGCGTACATGAACATCGTCACCCCAAGCTGCTTCATGTTGTTCATGCACTTGATCCGGCGTGCCTTCTCCTTGGTTTTTGCCAAGGCCGGCAAGAGGAGGGCAGCGAGGATCGCTATGATCGCGATGACAACCAGGAGTTCAATGAGTGTGAAACCGCTTTTATGGCGGGGAAACGACGGGGGGTGAATCGTGTTCTTCATGGCTGGGTAGCAAACCCAGCATAGGCAGCACGATAATCGTGTCAACGTGAGCGGGCCGCCGCAGGATAACCAATAATGGTTACATCAAATGGTGGAGTTTATCGGCTCCGCCGCCGCGTCGCGAAAACGGCTGCCACTGTGAGCAGTGCGATGGCCGTCGGCTCGGGGATTACGCTGATCACAACATTGTCCAGAATAACCCGGTTGCCTGCAGCCAGCGGAAAACCCGTGCTGTTGAAACTCACGCTGTTAATGCTGATCGCCAGAGTCGGATCCCACACCCATGCACCCGTCAGGGTGCCCTGCCCCAGGTTGAGATCGAGGTGCGTGAAGCTCCCGTCAGCCGGCAGAACTGGATTGAAACGCGTTTCCCAAACCTTGTCGCCCGAAAACTGAGTGACAAAGAGTCCGAGATCGGGAGCGACAGTCGCGCCAAACAAGGCGATGTCGAGCGACAAGGTGATGTCGCCGGGCGCGAATGCAGCCAGCGAGCCAGCTGGGACGATGTCGGATCGGCCGACGCCCGCGTAGAAATACCAGTCCGTTCCAAACGCGCCTGACGCGTCCACATTCATCTCGAGAGCCTGAGAACCGCCGATGCCGCTGGACTGTACTGTTAGCGAAGCCGTGACGCTGCCGGGTCCATGAAATGACCACCAATCGGCAGGGTTCACGGTTCCGGTTGCAAACGATTGAAAGTCCTCGCTGTAGAGAGTTGCTGCCGAAGCAGGCAATACACTGCCCGCCAGGGCTGCCACGGCGATCAAAAAAATCAAATTCATAACTGGTTTCGCTTCACTTCGACGGCATGGATTCGCGGCGGACTGGACCGGGGTGATTTTACTTCCGGAAGCCGTGAGGCCCTGCATTCGTCGAATCTGAGTATCGGAGTTTGGCGTTCCAGCTGAAGGCCGGGATAAAAAAGATTCGACAGAATGCCGGACGAACTGAAGATTTCAGGGTGCCGATTTACGAATACGAATTGTGCGAAGGCGACTGCAAGGCCTGCGGCGGCCGCTTCACCTTGAGACGCCCCCTTTCGGCCGCCCCGCTCACGCAGTGTCCTGCCTGCAAAAAGCCGGTTCGCAAGGTGATTTCCAGTTTCAACTCTCCGATAAAGCTGAAGCCACTTTCCGTTACCGACGCGAAGAAAGCAGGCTTTACCGTATTAAAGCGGGTGAACAAAGGGGAATACGAACGGCAATAAGCAGCAAACTCCTGCGGGGAAAAACGTTGCGCCGGTCGGCGGTTTTTGGCTTTATCAGGCGGTTTTCGGGCGGCAGACGCGTGCAGGAGCCGGATTCCAGCGGTTTGCGGCCGGGTTCCGACGCTGGTGCGCAGTCATGAAACGAAGCCGGATGCAGATTTTTTACTCGGGGCACGTGCAGGGAGTCGGCTTTCGCTATACCGTGAAAACTGTCGCCGCCGGGTTTGAGGTCGTTGGATCGGTCCGCAATCTCGCCGATGGCCGCGTGGAACTCGTGGCTGAGGGATTGAGGGAGGAATTGGACGCCTTCCGGGAAGCCATACCCGATGCCGGGCTGGCGCGTTTCATCCGAAATGAAGACGTTAGCTGGGGAGAAGCTGCGGGCGGGTTCCGCGGGTTTGAGATTTTAAGATAACAATGAAGTTCGCGATAATAGCCGACATTCACGCCAATCTGGAGGCGTTTCAGGCCGTTTTGGAAGACATCAAAACGCAGAAATGCACGCACTACGCCTGCCTCGGCGATGTCATCGGCTACAATGCCGACCCGAAGGAATGCCTCGATATTGTCCGCAGCATGAACATTCCCTGTGTGAAGGGGAATCACGATGAATACTGCTCGACTGACGGCGCACTCGATGGCTTCAATCCCGCCGCTGCGGAAGCAGTGAATTGGACGCGGCAACAATTGACCGAGGAAGACCGGCAGTGGTTGCGCGATCTTAAGTATGTCCGGATGGTCACCAATTTCTCGATCGTGCATGCCACCCTCGACGGCCCCCAGCGCTGGGGTTATGTGTTCGACAAGCTGGCTGCTGCAGCCAGCTTCACCTACCAGAACACTTCGGTCTGTTTCTTCGGCCACACGCACGTTCCCGTGGCGTTCATGCGGGACAGCGTTGTGCGCGGCGGCACGTATTCAAAGTTCAAAATCGAACCAGGCAAAAAATACTTTGTGAACGTTGGCGCTGTTGGACAGCCCCGTGACAACAATCCCAAGGCAGCTTACGTGGTTTACGATGTGGATGAAGGAACCATCGAACTGCGCCGCCTGGATTACGACATTGCGGCCGCCCAGCGGAAGATTCTTGCCGCAGGTTTGCCTGAGAGGCTGGCAGAACGCCTTGCCTACGGGCGTTAACCCGCCGACCCGCCCACGTCTGACCGTGCGATGGGCAACCCGGCTGCGCGTTGAAAATTCTCATTCTCAAGCCGAGTTCCCTCGGTGATGTCATTCAAGCGCTGCCAGTTCTTCGGCTCCTCAAGCTGCACTGGCCGAAGAGCGAAATCTACTGGTGGATTGATTCCAGCCTCGCGCCGCTTCTTGAGAGTGATCCAGATCTTAAAGGCGTTGTCCGGTTCCATCGCCGCCGCTGGGGATCACCCATTCGTTGGCCGGAAATGCTGCGAAGCATTCTCTGGCTTCGCGAGCAGCGCTTCGACTACGTCATCGACCTGCAATGTCTTGCCCGCAGCGGGGCCTTTGCGTGGCTGTCACGCGGCGAGTCGTTGATCGGGCTGGATGAAGTCCGGGAGGGCGCGCGTGGATTCTATGATTTTGCCGCGCAGCGGCCCTCGTATTTCACGCACGCCGTCGATTGGTATCTTGAGACGCTCAGGAAGATCGGAGTTCCCGTTCACTTCAATTTTGAGTGGCTGCCGATTCGGGCGCAGGTTTTGCAATCGCTGCAGGAGCGCTGGCAAACAGATCAGTTTCGCTGGATCGTTCTTCAGCCCGGCGCCCGCTGGCGGAACAAACGCTGGCCCGCGGAGAACTTTGCCGAAGTAACCCGGCAACTCGCGTCCGCAAATCCTGAATTGCGCTTTGCGGTTCTCGGAGGTTCCGACGACGCCGAAATGGGACGTCAGATCGCTCTGGCTGCTCCGGATCGCTGCCTGGATCTTACGGGGAAATTGTCGCTGCCGGAAATGATCGAGTGGATTCGCGCCTGTGAACTCATGATCAGCAACGACACGGGACCCATGCATGTTGCGGCCGCGCTTGGCAAACCGGTGATTGGAATATTTGGCCCCACGGAACCGCGGCGCACCGGGCCGTACGGTCAACTCGATCGGGCGCTGCAAACCGAACTGCATTGCGTGCCCTGCATGAAACCGTTCTGCGTCAATCCGGTGCAACTCGAATGCCTGCATCGCATCACGCCCGCCGCAGTCCTGGCGCAAGCTAGGCCGCTTCTCGAATCGCGCTGAATAAATTCCGCGCTGCTGGCGTCGGTTCAACTTGCGATGCCTGGCCAGTGCACGGCGGAAAATGTTTCCGGTTTTGCGGCTTGCCAGTTTGGTGCCCGCACCTAGAGTGATCCAATGAAAAAATTAGGGTTGTTGCTTTGCGCACTACTCGCCGTCACGCCTCTGCTGCAAGCGCAGGTGACTGTGGACCTCTCCCTGACGCAGGAACAATTCCTCGCGGGCCAGGCCATCCCTCTTTCCGTGCGCGTCGTGAATCGCTCCGGCCAAACGCTCCAACTGGGCGATGATCAGGATTGGCTGTCATTCGTGGTGGAATCGAAGGATGGTTACGTGATCACGAAAAAAGGGGACGTGCCCGTGGACGATGAAGCCTTTTTGCTGCCCTCGGCCAAGCAGGCAAAAAAGGAAGTCGATCTGGGACCTTATTTTGGATTTTCCAAGCCCGGCCGTTATACGGTGACTGCAACCGTTTTCATCAAGGCTTGGAACCAGCAGATCAGCAGCGCGCCGAAGGCGTTCGACATTATTTCAGGGTCGAAAATGTGGGAACAGGAAGTCGGGCTTCCGCGGCCGCCCGCCGCAGGGGATGCTCCTCCGGAGATTCGACGGTACGCCCTGCACCAGGCCAATTATCTTAAACGCGGAATGACCTTGTTTCTGCAGATCAGTGATGCCACCGGCAAAATTCACAAGGTGTTCCCTGTGGGCCAGATGGTATCGTTCGCACGGCCCGAACCCCAGGTGGACGGCTTGAGCAACCTGCATCTGCTCTACCAGGACGGCAAGCGCAGCTACAATTACACGGTGGTCGATCCCAGCGGGTTGGTGCTGACGCGCCAGACCTACGAATTAACCAGCCGGCCCAGGCTCAAGCGCGAAGAAAATGGCGAGTTAAAAGTCGAAGGCGGCATCCGCCGGGTCAAGGCGACAGACATTCCGCCGCCCGCTTCTGCTGAAAATCATGCTGCGACTGCGACGCCCTGAACTCATTTTTTGGCTCGCGGTTTTGCTCAGTTCGCTCGCACCCGCTGGCGTCCACGGCGCGGAAAATGTCACCCTGCAACTTTCAAACGGGGATCGCATTTCAGGGGCCCTGATCCTCCACTCCACGAATCGCGTCGTTCTCTCAAACAGCTGGAACGCCCGCCTGAGCGTTCCGCTCAACCGCATCGTGTCGGGACTTCCGAAACGCGAAGGCGAAGTCATATCCGATGCGACGGAACTGGTCGTCTACGAAGCCGCCAAACCACTGACCGCCGCAGTTCAAACCACGAACGACGGTCCCTGGAAAGGGGAGGCGCAACTCGGGCTCGACCTGATGTTCGGCGCGCGGGACAGGCGCGGACTCTATGGCCGATTCAAACTGGGTTATCAAAAGCCTTACGAGTCCGATCCCAAAAAATTCTTCCGCAACGTTTTCGATTATTCAATCGATTACGCCACCACCGAATCATTCCGCACCCGCAGTGACGGGACGACGGTGAGCACGATGGAAACAACATCCGATCGAATGCGCGCCAGCAACAAGACATCATTCGACCTTGCAGGACCATGGTACGTCTACAACCTGGTCGGCGGCGGCTTCGATCACGTCCTGAGAATCAACGCGCAATATGAGGCAGGCCCGGGCGTCGGTTACCACGTGATTGAGGAGAAACATCTCACGCTCAACCTGGAATTTGGTCTGAACTATCAGGCCCAGTATCGCTCGGACGGCACTGACGTGCAGGACGTTTACTATCGGCTTGGGCAGGAACTGACCTGGAAACTATCGGACAAGCTCAGCGTGGTGGAACGGCTGGAATATTTTCCCCGAATTAATTTCGACGGACATCGCATGCGATTCGAGACGACGCTCAAGTATGAGCTTTGGAAGAATATTTCCTTGAACCTGACGCTGCTGGACCTTTTCGACACGCATCCTGCCGAGGACGTGGATGAGAACGAACTGCAGGTGCGGTCTTCGCTGGGCTTGAAATTTTGAGCGCCTCGGCTGAAGGAGGCTGACTGGGTGCTTGAGGCGGCTGGAGGCTGAGTATTTTTTCCACGACGCTGCCAAAATCCTGCAGGATCAGATCGGGATGCGCTGCTCCGTTCCACGCGGACCGGATCAGGATGGAAGTGCACCCCGCAGATCGCGCGGCTTCGACATCCTGCCATTTGTCGCTGACCACGAACGAGGCGTTCATGTTGAGCTGCCACTTGCACCGGGCTTCTTGAAACAATCCCGGCCTGGGCTTGCGACAGGGGCAACGGTCGGGATCATCGTGCGGGCAGATGAAAATGTCGTCGACAGGAATGAGGCGGCGCAATTGGTCGTGCATGCGGTCCAACTCGCGTCGTGAGAGATCGCCCCTTGCTATGCCCGGTTGATTGGTCGTCACGAGCAAAAGGAATCCCGCCTCCTTCAGGCGCGCCAGCAATGGGAGGACGCCCTCCTGCAATCGGAACTCGGCCAGACTTGCCGGGCCGACCTGTTGCCGGCCGTTAACAAATGCCTGGTTCAGGACACCGTCACGCTCAATGAACACGGCTTTCTTCATAATGGCGCAACACAGCAGGAACCCGGCCGGGTCCTAACCGTTATTCCAACAATTCCTCCAGCGTTTGCGCCCGCCCTTCCATCGCTTTTACAATCGGCTGCGCGCGAATGACCGCGTTGTCTTCGGTCTGGCCGGGGAAGGCCTTCATCCGGACCCGGACGGCTGCCATGGGATCCCCATTTCGATCACGCAATGGCAGAACCACGATCACCGCGTCCTTGCTGCGGCCGAAATATCGATTTCCCGTCTTGATCGTTTCCGCTTCCGAGACCGAGCCAGGTGTTCCGATCTGATCGACCTGCTTGCTGGCAATGATCACGGGCATTGTCTCCTCGGCGCGCCGGGCAAAGATCGAAAGGTCCAGGACACGGGGATAATCCCGCAACGCATCCCGCACCAGCGCCTTCGCGATCGGCTCGTGCGGCGTGTAGTTCATCCGGAGGCTGGCGAACTGCGCAATCGTATCGGACTTCGTCCACAAGCCGATCCTCCCGGTGCGGCGCGCGGTGCTATCGATCAGCTTTACGAGCTCTTGTCCATTCAGGGCGCACAGGATTCGCGTGCCTTCAGACTGCACCACCAGCGTGTGCCATTCGTTCTTTGTCACCGGAACTTCGGGCCCTATTGCCGGTTTCACCAGCCCGTTCTCGACCTTGAAGCATCGAAAGCTGTTTGCCAAAGCGTCGGCGCGAACGACGAAATAATTGGAGGGGTTTTGATACCGGAATACGAGCCCGGCGCTTTGCTCGAGCGTGCCGGCGACAATTTTGAAACGGATTGATAATTTGAAGTCAGCCACCACCTCGTCCATCAGCAAAACCGGAAACCGTTGCCCAAGCAACTCCCGCGACATCTGCGCCACTATCTCCTTTTCCGGTCCCCCGTCTTCCGCAATGACGCGCCACTCCCCTGCTTTGCCGTGTCCCAGCAGGACGCTGCTGAACCCTTTTGGCAGACCGCCTGCCGAATCGGCTTCGAACGAAATGCTTCGTCCAGCTCCGACCACGGCGCATGTCCACAGCGCAACCGCCAAGACCAAAACAACTCGCATGGGCGGCAGCCTAGCAGAACGATTAACCGCGACAAGTTCTACAGGCTATTCGTAACGCAGCGATTCAATGGGATCGAGGTGGGCTGCCTTGTAGGCGGGATACGTGCCGAAGATGATGCCGACGGCGGAACAGATCGCGAGGCCTAGAATTACCCAGTCGAAAGGAATCACAGGAGTGAGCTTGAGCGCGAGCGCCAGGCTGTTTCCACCCAGAATGCCGAGGCCGACGCCGATGATCCCGCCAATCTCACAAAGAACGATGGCTTCCAAAATAAACTGAGTCATGATCGTTCTCCGTTTCGCGCCGATCGCCCGGCGGATGCCGATCTCCCGGGTGCGTTCTGTCACCGAAACCAGCATGATGTTCATGATCCCGATCCCGGATGCCAGCAATGCAATGGAACTCACCACCGCAACGCCCAGCCGGACGGCGCGCGTGAAGTTCTCAAACTGTTCAATCATGGAGTCATTCGAGAAGAGTTCGAAGTCGTCGTCGGCTCCGGGTGGCACCTTGCGGATGACACGCAGCAGCCCTCGCGTCTGTTCCACGGCCGCCGCGTAACCCGCCTGATCGGCGGCCTGCACAAGAATTGCCACACTGCGATCGCGCCGTCCGTATCGATCCAAACCTGTTGTGATCGGGATGACTGCGAAGTTGTCCTGATCACCTCCGAGGGAAGTTCCCTTTTTTTCGAGCACGCCAATCACCGTATAGTTGATGCCATCGAGCTTGACCCGTTCGCCCACGGCGCCGCCAAACGGGAAAACGCTTTGGGCCAGGCCGCCGCCAAGAACACAGACGTCCCGCGCATTATCGACATCGCCTTCTGCAAGCAGGCGGCCTTCAGCAAGATTCCAATTTCGAGCGGCGAAGCTCCCCGGCGTTTCGCCGAACAGGCGAACGTTCGGCGCGCTCGAACCATTGCGGCTGCTGACTTCCCCCGCCCAAAACGAAGTCTCCACGCCGATGCTCGCGGGAAGAGTCGCCTTGTCCTGCAATCGCCTGGCCTGGGCGTATGTGATGTTCTTGCGCCGCCAAAACTTCTCAAAGCCGTCGGGTCCGCCAAAGTAAACGCCTGGCCATTTCTGGATCATGAACGTGTGGCCGCCGAGCTGGCTGAGGTTGGATTCCACGTCGGCCTGCAGCACGCGCATCGCAGTCATCACCACAATGATGGAGAACACGCCGATGAGAACGCCCAACAAGGTCAGCGCTGAACGCAGCTTGTGGGCGACGAGGGCCCCGAGCGCCATGCGGAAGCTTTCGCGTGTCTCTGCCATCAGGACCCATAGAGTGCGTTTTTTCATTCGCTGCGCAGTGCATCCACGGGGTTCATGCGCGCGGCGCGCCAGGCAGGAAAGAATCCCGAAAGCAGCCCCGTAACCAGCGACACAACCAGTGCGATGGTCACGACAAGGGGCGACAGTTCAGCGGGAAAATAACGCTTCATCGCGAGGGTAATCGGCCACGCGATCGCGAGCGCCACAAGCCCGCCGAGCAGGCAAATGCTCGATGCCTCAAGCAGGAATTGAAGCAGGATGGTCCTGCGCTTGGCTCCAATCGCTTTGCGGATCCCGATCTCGCGCGTCCTTTCAGCGACGGAGACAAACATAATGTTCATGATTCCGATGCCACCAACAAACAGTGACAGGCCAGTAACGAAGAGGCCGATGGCAGCGATCGTCCCGGCGACGCGATGAAACATCTCGAGGACCTGGTCCTGCTGATTGATTGAAAAATCATCGTCCTCGGCCGGCCCCAGGCGCCGCACCTTGCGCATGACGCTGCGCAGTTCCTCCCGCGCCTCCTCGATTTGTTCCACCTGCTTGATCTTCACCTGGATGTCAAAGTCCGGATTGCTGACAAACGCAGAACGAAATTGCGGGAGAGGGATGATGACCTGATTATCAAGACCGCCTCCGCCGTCGCCAAACAAGCCGCCTTTCTTTTCCAGCACGCCAACCACTTCAAACTGCGTCTGCCCGATGGTGACACGCGCCCCGAGGGGAGAGTTCTCCCGGAACAGATTCGTCGCCACTGTTGCCCCTATAACGCACACAGGCCTGCCGCCCTCAGCCTCCGCGTGTGAAAGGACTCGCCCGTGTGAAACCATCAGGCCGCTGATCTGGAAATACGACGCTGTCGTGCCGATCACAGGGACCCCGTCGGAACTGCGCTTGCCGAATCGCACTGGCCTTCGCGACTGAGCCACGGGGGCAATGGCGACGGCGCTCGTGAACTGCCGCTCCAGCTCATTGACCTCGGCGAGGGTCAACTGCTTGCGCTTTTGCATCTTCATCCAATCGTCGTGCGAATTCACAAACCAGGCGCTGCGCTGAACGTAAAGCGTGTCGCCGCCAATGAACGAAATACTATCGACAAATGCGCGATTCAATCCCTGGATCGCCGTGCCCATCAGGGTGACTGTCACCACCCCGATCACGACCCCCAGGGTTGTGAGAATCGATCGCAGCTTGTTTGCGCGGATGGCATCCCACGCGATGCTGAGGCCTTCCTTCAGTTCAGCGAGCAGGTTCATTGCGCGCGTTGCGCCTGCGGAATGATGGGAGGCAGGCCGCTGCCGGTTTCCGGATTCACCGCAAGAGACTCGTCACTCGCAAGAAGGCCGTCACGAATCCTCAAAACCCGGCGCGCCTGCCGCGCCACGGCTTC
The DNA here is from genome assembly GCA_035629175.1 of Verrucomicrobiia bacterium. Taxonomy (NCBI): domain Bacteria; kingdom Pseudomonadati; phylum Verrucomicrobiota; class Verrucomicrobiia; species Verrucomicrobiia bacterium. The sequence goes on from DASPIL010000036.1 coordinate 61,178, forward strand.
TTCATGCGTGACAAGAATGATCGTGTGTCCCTGCTTCCACAATTGATCGAACAACGCAAGAATCTCCGCGCCGGTGCGTGAGTCGAGGTTGCCCGTCGGTTCATCCGCCAGCAGGATCGAAGGGTTGTTGACGAGCGCCCGCGCGATCGCGACCCGCTGACGCTGTCCTCCCGACAGTTCGTTTGGCCGATGATGCACCCGGTCCGCAAGGCCCACGTGTGACAACGCATCGAGCGCGACCCGCCGGCGTTCCTCGGCTGACATGCCGGAGTAAATGAGAGGCAACTCGACATTCCGCAGCGCGTCTGAACGGGGCAGCAGATTGAATGTTTGGAAGACGAACCCGATCTCACGATTGCGGATCTCGGCCAGCTGATTGTCCTCCATCATGCTCACGTCGACTCCGTTCAGGACGTAACTGCCAGCACTCGGGGTGTCCAGGCAGCCGATCAGGTTCATCAGTGTGGACTTGCCCGAACCCGACGGTCCCATGATCGCGACGTATTCGCCGCGTTTGATTTCCACAGTCACCTCGCGCAACGCATGGACCGTTTCGTTACCCATCTGGTACCGGCGGGAAATTTTGTCGAGGCGAATGAGTGTCATGGACGCTCCTTCCGGCGGGCGACCCTGCACAGGCGCGGCGATCCATGAAACACAGCAATCAGGCTCAGTAACCGCGGCAGATCTTTTCCAAGGTAGCGATTCATGACGCTCACTTTTTGTCCGCGGTGGCGGCTTCGGGTGAGCCCCGTACAACTTTGTGGCCATCCTGGAGATCACGAATCGCGCGGTAATTCCCCGACACCACCTCATCACCTTCCTTCAAGCCGTCGAGAATCTCGTAATAATTGTCGTCACTGATGCCGCTCTTGACCGGAACCATGCGCACCGCGTCGCCATTCACAACAAATACAACCTCCTGCTGCTTCACCGTTTCCTTCAGGCGTCGATCGCCCGATGCCGGATCATTGGTAGTCTGAGCAACGGCATTCGTGCCGGTGTTCTCCTTTTTGTCCTTCGTTTCCTTCGGCGGCCGAGTGGTAAGGCTGGCGATCGGAACAGTGAGCACATTCGTGCGGTACCGCGTTTCAATCTCAGCTGTCACCGACATTCCTGGCCGCAGCACTTCCTTCTCCTGGACGCGGACGTGCACCTCAAACTTGGCCGCTTCCTGGCTGCTGCTGCTGCCTGACATTCCCAGGGCCGACGTGCCGCTGCCTTTGGCTGAATTCGCGATTTCGGTGACCACCCCGGAGAACTTCCGGTCGCGGAACGCATCCACTTCCAGCCGCGCGATCTGTCCTGGCTCGATCAGAATCACGTCCATCTCGCCAATATCAACGCGTGCTTCCATTTCGTTGAGATCTGCGATTGTCATGATTTCCGTCCCCTTGTTGAATGATGTGCCCAGCACGCGTTCGCCAAGTTGCGATTGCAACCGAACAACGGTTCCATCCATCGGTGCTGAAATGGTCGTCTTGCTCAGATCATCCACCGCCTTGTCGAGACCGAAGCGCGCCTGGTCCTCCTGGTGAACGGCGTTCTCATATTGAAGCCGGGCCACCTCGTAACTTGTTTTGAACTCCAGGAAAATGGAGTCGGACACCAGCTTGTTCTGGAACAACTCCAGGTTGCGCTTGTATTCGGCCTCAGCCATTTCCAGTTGCGCCTTTGCAAGATTGCGGCTGCCGGTCGACGACCGATAGTTCGCTTCGGCAGAATTGCGCGTGGCAATGTAGTTGTCCGGTTTGATCTGAACCAGCAAGTCGCCCTTCTTCACGCGATCTCCCTCGCGCACCGGCAACTTCACAATCTCGCCCGCAACCTCCGGGCTGATCACCACCTGCTTGACGGGCTGGATCTTTCCGTTCGCAACAACTATCTCCGTGATGTTGCGTCGGGACACTTTTTCAGTTTGAACCGTCGTCGCCGGCGGTTTCCGGTTGGCGAGGGCAAACACAACGAGCCCGCCGACCACGACGATGGCGGCCAGTATGAAAATCCAACGTTTGCGCCGTTTGGGAGTTGTCATGATGACTTTCTATTTTCTGTGCCCGATTGTTTTTTCCTAGCCCGACAATGAAGCCAGGCCGAGGCCGAGGATCGCGATCGCAAGCTGGACGGCGAGCCACGTTCCCATCACGAGGAGCAATGTTTGTGAAAGCCGCACCCCGGCCAGGCGAGCGAGGCCTGTCGCAAGCAATGTCACGAACCAGATGTTGAACACGTTCGCCTGGACAATGAAGGGGGTTGATTTGGTGCGGGCGTCGATCTGCGACAGCAACGAGCCTGACGGGTCAGGCCTGGCAAAGCCCGTCGTCAGAGCCACGGCAACGATGCTGCCAACGACGGTGACCATTGTCGCGAGGCCGGCAACCTCGAGCGTCTTGAGAAAATTCAGCCGAACCTTCAAAAACAGTACCGCGAGAAGCCAGAGTAGAAACGCCCATCCAAACATTCGCAATGTGGTGACACCGCCTGCCATGGCAACCGACAGCACGCGCGCAACGGCCGGTTGTGTCATCCAGTGCACCACCCGCAGATGTTGGTCGGCCTCAGCCTGCTCCACCTTTCCTCCCGCGACCAGTTTAGTGAAGTTTTCCTGCTGAACTTTGCGGAACTCATTGAGCGCGGCGGGCTGGCACAACGTCAGCCAGAATGCAGTGACTCCTGCGACGAGCGACAGTATGCCAGGAACAATCCATGTGCCGGCCGAGTGAACCGAGGCCCGCACATCCTCGAACGTGGCGCTCGGAACCGCGAACACATTCAACACTCGCGCGGCGACCGACATCTGCGGCGGTTGAAGTTCTGGCCCCGGTTTGGGAATGAGTGGTGGAACGTCCATCAATTTTTCTGCATTTGTCGCAAACGCGCGCGATCGCGCACACTACAATTCTCAGCCAGAATCCCAGCCGATGCGTGGCGCCGCTGCGAACGCCGCATCTTTGTCAGAAACATTCGGGGATGTCGAGCGCCCCCCCCGTCGCGCGACTTTGCTATGGCTGTGAATTTCGGCCCAGAGACTTCGCCCTGTTTCACCTGTCGGGCTTATATATTTAGCAAACGCAGGAAACCTGGCGGTAGGTGAGCCGTTTGTTTTCGATCAACTGGCCAAACCCTTTCAGGCGGGTGCCATCGGTTTGATGGCGGGTGTTCCAGCGGAAAGCGAATTCATTGGCGTAT